>QIGD01000091.1 GCA_003229935.1 Methanobacteriota archaeon
CCATATTAGATGATACGCCACGTTGTGAACACATGTATTTGAATATTTCCATCTTTTATTAACCATCAATTATAAATAGGTGGCACTAATATAGGGGTATTTTTGTAGCAATTAAATATGGTGGGCTTTCCCGCTCACAATATCGTAACAACTGCTCCTGAAAAAACTTTCTCATGCATTGGCTATTACTTTTACTATATCAAGATGCTCAAGTTCCTTATCGCTTGATATTTTCATCTTTGTTCTTGGATTTATAGCAGCAATGAAATTCCGTCCTATGTCCGTATGAATTTTATAGGCAAGGTCTCTGGGAGTTGAGCCTTTTCCAAGTAGAATGGCATCAGGCAGCACATTACCCTTCTTATCACTCAGCCTAGTCTCGTCTTCCACAGGAAAAACTACAATTTTATCAAGAACATCAAGTACAGCTATATTCAGAGCTTCCTGCACACCTGTGCTGGAATGAAGCTTAAAAACAGTCTCCTCTATAATTTCCAGAGCTTTTTGATATTTTGAATTCAATTTCTCCTGCCTGAGCACTTTAAAACTGCTATCTCCAGGGATATATTCAACAATACCCTCCTGAGACAAATTTTTTAGAAATAATTCTGCCATGGAACTTGTGGGAACTATCTTTAATTCCGGAAACTCCTTTTTCATCCTTTCAATATTCTCTTCTGCATTGTCAATATCAACCTTATTTGCAGCTATTACCATGGGCATTGTGTTCTTCCTCAAAGCCTTTGTAAATCTGAGAAGCCCCTCATCACTCCAGCCAGCAGGCTTCTCTGGGTCAACATCTACCTCATTAATAACTCTGTGAACATCCTTCTCCCTGATTCCAAGCCCTGAAAAAGTTTCTGTGAAGTATTTGAAGAAGTCCCTACCCTGCATCTGAATTTTTCTGGCAGTTTTATCCCAGTTCCTCTTGAATATACTGAAGAACCACAACTCAATCTCTCTTTCGAGAAACTTAATATCTTCACAGGGGTCATGTCCCCCTGGCTTAACAGGCTTTCCCTCAGTGTCTGTCGAACCCGAAGCATCAACAACATGAATAAACACATTTGCTTGCCTCAGGTCATCAAGAAATTTATTACCCAAACCACGCCCCTGATGCGCCCCTGGTACAAGACCAGCAACATCTATGGCTTCCACAGGAACAAACCTGTAACCTCCATAGCTCTTTGAATTTCTGGGGTTAGCTTCAAGCCTGAATTCCATGGCAGGCTCTGGTACCCTTATAAACGCAAGAGCTTTATTTGCATCTATTGTTGTGAAAGGATAATTGGCAACCTCAGCCTTACCTAAAGTCGCTGCATTGAAAAATGTACTCTTTCCCACATTGGGCTTACCCACAATACCAACCTGCATAGCATAGTAATCCTCAATAATGTGTGAAAGGAATATAGAATATTACAGTTATAATCATCAGAAAATTCTTTAAATTCCTGAAGATATTATTATATATGTATAATGTTGCAGTCATAGGCTCCGGTCCCTGTGGTGCCTCGGCAGCTTTAAAGCTTGAGGAACTGGGAGTAAATTTTATTCTTATAGATAAGCAATCCTTTCCAAGAAACAAAACCTGCGGGGGTGTCTTACCCTTCAAAGTAGTTGAAGAGTTTGAATTGAATCCAGAGGCTTTTGAAAGGCCCCTTCTGGGATATAGAATTTTCTCAAGAGGTGGAGTTGAAGTCGAAACATCATTTTCGGGAGAAGGTGCTCTTGTGGACAGAGCAAAATTTGACTCTTACCTTATCTCAAGACTCAATAAAGAGCCAGTCAGACTCAGAGTCAGGGGAGTTAAAGCAGTTAAAGGAGGAGTTGAAGTCCTCTGTGAGAAAAAAGTAAAGGCTTCTCTTGTTATAGCCTGTGATGGAGCAAATTCAATAGTACGGAAATCTCTGAATATGGACTACCCTGAACTTGCAACAGCTCTCCAGTATAGTTTTAGATTGGACAACAGGGAGATTGAAAGGAGAATCGGAAACTGGTTTGAGGTTTACTACTATTTCAGCAGAGGATATGGATGGATAACCCCTCTAAAAGGTATTCTAAAAGTAGGAATTGGAGGTCTTGGAAAAGAGTATAACAGAGAGCTTCTAGACAGTTTTATTGTTTCACCCAGAGTAAAAGAGAAGCTTGAAGGTGCAGAGCTTTCTGGCTACGAGGCTCATAGAATACCAATGCATGGTCCTATGAAAACCACTGTTAAAAACAGAGTGCTTCTGGCTGGAGATGCAGGAGGTTTTGTTTATCCAGGTACTGGCGAGGGGATATATTATGCCATGAAATCAGGGCGAATTGCTGCTGAAGTATCTGAGATTTCTCTTAAATCAGATAGATTTGATGATAGTTTTATAGAAGCCAGATACACAGAAAAGCTTGAAGCTTCCGGTCTGCTCTCACTGAGAGATATAGATTTTATAGACACTGTACTCAAATCACCTCAGGCTGCTGAAAGATATGTTAAAAAGCTGGCAAAGCTGAATTCATTATACTAATTTTTTGTGCCATGAACTTTAAGCCAGAGAAGGCAGATGTATCCTATACCAATAGAGAAGAAATAGTAGATAGCTCTCGACAATACCACACCAGCAAGAGCCAGCTTTGTATTAATACCATATGAAGTAAAGAGAGCAACCATGACACCTTCTGTAACGCCAAAACCCCCAGGTATTAAGCTGAACATTCCTGCAAGAATAGATACAGTCTTTATGGCAGCCACTAATAAAAATGCAGTATTAATTCCCAGAGCAAGAAAAACAAGATAGGTTTTTATGAATGATGTGAGCCACAGGACAAAAGATAAAACTATATTTAAGACAAGATTTAATGGCTTTTTTCTCATAAGCTTCAGAGTGTCAATGAATACTCTCATTCTTGAACATATGAAGCTATCAAAGTCCTCAAATGTTTCAAAATGAAATTTGAAAATTTTCATTAAAGGATATATAAATCTTAATAGGCTTTCCATAAAAGTATTGTTTTTTCTCATTTTAACATATATCAATAAAATAGAAGTTATAATCAGAAGAATAAAAAAAAGCAGTTTAGTCACCTCAGCCTCAAAATATTCAATTAGGATAATGAAAGCTATAATAGAATATATCAGGAAGGCAAAATAGTTGCCTGCCTTATCCATAATAATAGTTGCCATAGCAGCACTCTTTTTAATTTTAGTTTCTCTTGCAAGGTAGTAAGCTCTCAGAGGTTCTCCTCCAATATTCGCACCTGGTGTGGATGTACTCACAAATACTCCTGCCATAAGAATAGGAAGCAGCCTGAAGAATGGTACTCTAGTACCGGTAGAGGAGATTAAAAGCTGCCATTTAAAGTTCCATATCAGAAATCTGAAAATAGTCAGGAGGACAGCAAGAACAATCAGACTGCCCTCTGCGTTTGCTTCTATCCTGAAAATCTCCCACATATTCAACTTGAAGATAGCAGTTATTAGCAGCATGGTGAAAATTACAATAAAAGCGATGTTATAAAATCTTTTCATAAGATAGACTATCATACAATAGTTAATAATTCTTCTCTTTGGATAGACAGATTTCAGGAATGACGCAAAATTTAAATATAAATGCCAATAAAGCTAAGGGAAAGGAGTGAAATAAATGGCACAAAGACCATTGGACGTATTACATGCAAGTTTGGAGTCACCAGTGCTGGTTGGACTTAAAGGTGGAAGAGAATATAGAGGAACACTTAAAGGCTATGATATGCACATGAATGTTGTTCTTCAAAATGCTGATGAACTCAAGGATGGTGACCCGGTTAGAAGGCTTGGCCTTGTTATTATAAGAGGAGATAACGTAGTTTTTATATCACCATGATTATATACAAAGCAGATAGCTCTATTTTTTGCTAACTACTGTTAAAATAGAGATATTCAAGTCAATCACCACCCATTAAAATGGGTGGCCTGCCTCGTGAGAGATGAGGGCAACAGGCTGATTATGAGGCGTTAAAAGACGCAGAAGTTATTGGTAGAGTTTCAGAACACACCAGTAGTAGATACTCCTCAAGTCCCCTGCTCTGTAAGTGAGACATTAAACAGAGATAAAAGTCTCAGTGTACCCTGTATAGTACTGGCCAATAACAGCTCCGAAGAGGACTTACACTATGGCAAGAGTGGACAGGGGTTTTTCATAGATAAATAATCTCGTTTAGTATCTGCTTGCCAATTCTCGGTTTATGTGCAGATTTCATTACTAAGTCTACTTTTACTCCCAGCAATTCTGATAAGTACTCCTCAAGCTCAACAAATTTTATTAAGTCCATCTCGGTATCTTGATAAAATTCAACAAGGATGTCGATATCACTCTCTTCTCCAGCCTCGTCTCTGGCGTAGGAGCCAAAGACAATTATTTTCTCCACATTAGAAGAGTAATTACTTCTAATTCTCTGAATGAACTCCTCCATAGCTATTTTTCTGATTTCCTGACTCATCTAAACACCCGCTTACAATAATATTAAGAGAAATTACCTATTGAATAGATTACTGTGGAATGTGGTGGGGAAGCTGTATCTTTATTCTGCCAGAATCCATTGCATCGGTCATCGGTTAAGCCCTCCATTTGTCCATTAAGTGTTCTCTATTTACATTGGCTAGAAGCACATATGCTGTGGGAAGTATTAAGAGCCTTCGGCATTCGCCCGATTTAGAATTGAAATTCCAATAACTCCATTTATATTATTTTATATTCGAAAAGTAATCATTCCACAATTTTTTTATGATTATGATCCATTAATAAGATTTTGATACCAATTTAAAATATAAAATAGTAAAGTTTATATTAGTAGCTACCAATATTAAAGTAAAAACTTCAATATAGGTGACTAATATGTTTTTTCTCAAATACAATGGAAAATTGCTTTTCCACAGTGAGATATGTGACTTTCATTCACTTATCTCAGATAAAGAATTGGTAATGTCCTAATATACGAGATCTTATTATGGTAGGATGTACATATAACCTTTCTGGTGATATGAATGTCTCGACCAAGAGGGAGAATCGATGTTCTTTGCCAAAACCACAGGCCATCAGAGGTATTATTGCAAGCATTGTAAAACCTATTTCATGGGTACAAAAGGCACGCCACTTTACCGGAAGCAATTATCAGAAGGTGAGATTATCAACATATATAAGCATTTGGTTGAAAAGAATGGGATACGAAGCATAGAACGGCTCACCGGCCATCACAGAGACACCATAGGCAGACTGCTGAAAGACATGGCAGAACATGCGGAGCAGATGAACGATTATCTCATAGAGAATCTAGCACTTACCCCCTTTGAGTGTGATGAGTTGTGGAGCATAGTTAAAAAAAACAGAAGAAAGTTAAGCGTGACAGCCCAGCTAGGTTTGAGGAAGGCGATGCATGGATATACACCTGCATAAAACGGAACTCGTATTTCTTTGTTGCTTTCTCAGTTGAAAAGTGGACTCAAGAAACCTGAAACAGAATGGTGCTAAAGCTCTTTGACAGGACAGAACTACCCTTTCCAGGAAACAAGATAGAGTTATTCACCGATGGAAACGATGACTATACTAATGTCCTACCAGATTACTATGCAGACACCTGCATCAATTATGGGCAGATAATGAAAATCAAGGAAAAAAGCCGAGTTATTGACAAAAAGAAAAGAAAGATATACGGCGACCCAAAACTGGAGGACATATAGACAACAAACATCAGGAACTTTAATGGAATATTACGGGAGAGAATCGGTAGGTTAGTGCGGAAGACAAAGTGTTTCTCAAAATATAAACTGAGACTGGAGTGTGCACTGGAACGTCATCAACGAACTAAAAAGAAACACTCATGCGTCATCGGTTAAGGCGTCAACCAATATAAAAACGGTCTTGGTTGAATAGCTGGTTGTGGCATTTTTTGACATCGCAAAGACCGTAG
>QIGD01000092.1 GCA_003229935.1 Methanobacteriota archaeon
AATTTAGCCTTTATTGTCTAAAATAAGCAGTCTTTATATTACTGAGAGTAATTGTCGGACAGCCTCTTTAGTCGTGGGAGTATGTCAGACAGAAATGTGAGCACAACATTTTTATTGAAAAACTGCTTATGAATATTTCTCACAAGGATAGCTATTTAACTGAAGCTTGTTAGCATGAAGGTGCTTTGTATGGTTAAGGTTAAGTCTCTTAAAGCTCTCAGGTATAACCCCCACAGGGTTGATATAGAAAAGGTTATGGCACCTCCCTATGATATAATAAGTGGAGAGGAAAGGAAGAAGCTCTATATTACCAGTGTATGCAATATTGTGAGAATAGACTATGGAGAGGAGGAGCTAGGAGATAGTAAAATAAATAATAAATACACCCGTGCAAGGAAGCTTCTTGAAAAATGGATTGAAGAGGGTATTTTTATACAGGAAAGCATGCCATGCTTTTACTACTACACTCAGGAGTATACATTCAGGGGTAGTATAAAGAAACTCTCAGGGTTTATCGGTCTTCTGAAAATTGAGGAGTTTGGTGAGAATGTTTTCCCCCATGAAGAAACTTTGAGTCAGCCCAAAAAGGATAGACTGGAGCTTATGAGACATACAAGAAGCAATATTAGTCCAATATATACAGTATACCAGGATGGTGAGAGAAGAATTGAAAGGCTAGCTGAGAAGGAAGATGGCAGGCCACTTTATGAGTTTTATGAGGACTTCAGCGGAGTAAGAATAAAACATACTCTCTGGAAGCTTTGCTCTGAGGAAGCTTTGAGGAAGATTTCAGATGTGATGATAGATAAAAAAATATTCATTGCTGATGGACATCACCGCTATGAAACAGCCTTAGCATACAGAATGGAGAGAAAGAGGGAAGGTGATGTAGGAGAGACACCTTATGACTATGTTCTGACTTTCTTTGCGAATATGAAACAGGAGGGAATTACAATAATTCCAGCCCACAGACTTCTCAAAAGCATGGTAAGAGAAGATTTTATTGAAAGAGCTTCTGAGTACTTTGAAATTGAAGAGGTTACCAATAAAGAAGGTTTAATCAGGAAGATAGACTCTTCCAAGAGCAAGGTTATCGGCTTTTTTTCAGGAGATAGAGCATACCTCTTAAAACTCCGGAACTCAAGTATTATGGATGAACTCATTAAAGATAAGCCGAAAGTATGGAAGAATCTGAATGTTGTAGTACTCCACTCCCTTATTATAGAAAAAATCCTCGGAATAGATAAGAAAAAGGCTGAGAAATTTGTGAGCTACGAAATTGACATAGATAAGACATTTAAAGCAGTTAATGCAGGAAAAGCCAAGGCTGCCTTTTTCCTGAAGCCATTGGCTCTTGAAGAGATAAGAGATGTAGCCTTCGCAGGTGGGAAGATGCCTGGCAAGGCAACCTATTTTTTCCCCAAACTTTTGACAGGTTTGATGTTATATAAGATGGATTAGCTACTTTTCCAATATCACAATAGTGTATAAATCATTTCTGGGATGTTCAACAATGCTATATTTGAACCCTACCCTCTCAACCTCCTCAAGAAATCTCTTCAAAGGAATAATCTCTATTTCAAGAGCTGCAGTCCAGTCATAGAAGCCTTTCAGAGGAAACTTCTCAAGTAACTCAGAGTAAAGGGCAAAGTAGGCTGTACCACCTTCCTTCAGAAGAGAATAAATCTCCCTGATAACTTTTTCCCAGTTTTTTGCTATGTGATTAAGCCCGAAGAAACAGGTAACCGCCTCTATGTTTTCTTCTTTCAGAGAAACCCTCATATTATCTCTAACACTTAAAGCTTCTTTAAGATTCCTCGCATTCCCCTGCAGTACTGTGATATTATTGGCCTCTGCACCATGTGCTCTCCAGAAAAGCTCAGAAAAATCTGCATAAGTTTCGAGCTTTTCATTCTGGATAAAAACTATTCCCTCAGGGTAGCCTGAAAAAAGTTCAATTGTTGTGTCCTCTATATAAGTCCTGTCTTTATCGTAGATTATTCTGTTATTATAGGAATAATCTAGAGCAAAAACCTTTTTATTTCTACTGAGAAAAACTGGAATCCAGCCGAAACCTGAAGCTATGTCTAGAACATTTTTACCTTCCACAAGGCCAGCAAAATGCTCTGAATATTCATGGTTTGCATCAGGCTCAGCTTTAAGGTCATCTTTTGTAAGTACTGCCTCAAAATCCTCCTTAAACTCTAAGGTGGAAAGTTCACCTGCTTTAATTCTTCTGGCTTCTTCGAGAACCTCCAGAGGAATGGCATAGCCCTGAACCCAGAGTTCAACATTGTCTTTGAGCTCTTTAATGTTATCTTCTGAAATGTCCATTACCACATCACTTGTTGTAGCAAGGAAGAGCTCCTCAAGAAACTCTCTATCTGTGGAAAAATAACCTTTAATCTCCTCAATAGCTTCTTTCTTAGGAAGAACATATATTAACATATCAGAAATTTAATTTTCCTTGTGTCATAAGAACATCTGTTCCAATCATACCCTTTGCAAAGCCATAGCCGAAGTTTTCAACTGAAGTACCCAGAATATCCCTGAGTAAACCTGGTTTCTTCACGTAGGTTACAATCTGGGGTTTACCCTTTATACCTCCAAGCTCTGCAGCCTTCTTAAGAGCATATTCAAAGCCACCTGTTTTATCTGCAAGCCCGAGTTTCACAGCATCTGTTCCTGAATAAACTCTTCCACCAGCTATACTTCTGACATAACTCTCGCTGAGGTTTCTATTTTGTGAAACATCCTTGATAAAGAGGTTGTATGTCTCATTGACAATCTTCTGCATCATATCCCTTTCTCCTCCGGTAAAAGGTTTGAAACCTGTACTGAAATCCTTATATTTTCCTGCTTTGATAACTGTCATGTTCAATCCGATTTTCTTGAAGAGTTTTGAATACTCTGGGAAAATTGATATAACTCCGATGCTGCCCGTAATTGTTGCGGGGTCTGCAACAATATAGTTGGAAGCACTCGCAACAAAGTAACCTCCAGAAGCTGCAATTTCCCCCAGCCACGCCACCACTGGCTTCTTCTGTTCTGCCCTTTTTACAGCAAAACTCATCGCTTCACTTGCAACAACGCTGCCACCAGGGGAATTGATGTCTATAACTATTGCCTTGACAGAGTTGTCTTCGACAGCCCGATTAATTTGACTTATGAACTCTCCTGAAGTCGTTCCTCCACCTGAAATAAAACTGCTACCCTCAGGAGACATCTGTATAGGGCCATCAAGGTTTATAACAGCAATTTTATTATCGCCTCCGGTAGAGGTAGAATTATAGGAGACTAAATAAGCTCCGATAAGGGATATTGCTATTACAAAGCCAATTATAACCAAACCAGATGTTAACATTTTTCTCATATTATGCCTCCACAAAAAAATTTAAATATAATCAGATGTTATGATTTTTAAAGTTAACCTCATACAGCTTAAAGACAATTCAGGAGGTGATAATATCGGACGAATAAGACATAAATATATAAAGCGAGCATCAGCGACCATTGTGAAGAAATATTCACCGTATCTCACGGATGATTTCAAGGAAAATAGAGCATTTATTGAGAAGGTTCTAGATGTTGAAGGCACCCTTGTCAAGAATAGAGTAGCTGGCTATGTAACTAGGCTCGTTAAGAGAAATGCAGTGGTAAAGTAATTATGTTTGAAGGATGTTTTACTGCAATTATTACTCCTTTTAAGAGCTCGGGTGTTAAGCCAGAGGTAGATTTTGAGGCTTATTCTAGGTTAATTGAACTTCAAAATTATAGTAGAGTTGCTGGAATTGTACCATGTGGCACCACGGGGGAGAGTCCTGTGCTGGATAATAGGGAGCATATTAGAGTTATTGAAATCACAGTTGAGAAGGCTAAGGGTAAAGTCATTGCTGGAACTGGCTCAAATTCCACATGGGAGGCAGTTGAAATGACAAAGTATGCAGAAGATGCTGGAGCTCATGCAAGTCTCCAAGTATGTCCATATTATAATAAGCCTTCTCAGGAAGGGTTATTCAAACATTTTTCGGCAGTAGCCGAAGCTGTTGATATTCCCATAATCTTATACAATATCCCTGGAAGAAGTGCCCTTGAAATTTACCCTGGTACTATGGCAAGGCTGAGTGATGAGTACTCCAATATTATTGGAGTCAAAGATGCAACAGGCAGACCTGAAGTATGGAAGGATATTAGAGATGCCTGTGGCAAGGATTTTGTTATTCTCTCAGGTAATGATTCAGATACCCTCGAGATGATGAGGAGATACAGTACAAAAGGTGTTATTAGTGTGGCTTCAAATGTTATTCCTGAGAGAATGCAGAAGTTTGTAGATTCAGGCTTAAAGAACAACTTTGAAATCATGGAAAAAGAGCACATTGCTCTTAAAGGGTTTTTCAATATGCTTTTCATAGACACAAATCCTGTGCCTGTGAAAGAAGCTATGAATCTCCTGAATATTCCTGCAGGTGGTTTTCGATTACCTTTGTGTGAAACCACACAGGAGAACAGGGAGAAGATTAGAGAATTGCTGAGAAATCTTGAACTGATGTGATAATATGGTTAGACTGGCTGTTTCTGGTGCCCTGGGCAGGATGGGCTCAGGTATATTGAAAACTGCTTTTAATAATGAGGATTTTGATGTGGTTGCTGCCTTTGATGCTCCCGGTAAGGAGGAGATAGGCAGGGATATTGGAGAAGCCCTCGGTATCGGAAAAATTAATCTTGCCATTACATCCTCTGAAGATATGGAAAAAGTGTTCAGAGGTAGCAGAGTTGACGTGCTTATAGACTTTACTGCTCCAGAAGGGAGTCTTGGGGCACTTGAGGCATGTGCTGCTACTGATACCGCCATTGTTATTGGTACCACTGGTTTTACAGGTGAGCAGTTGAAGAAAATTGAAAGTATGGTTGAAGTGTCTAACATTGCCCTTGTGTTATCCCCAAACATGGCCACTGGAGTTAATGTATTCTTTAAAATTGCAGCTGAAATAGCAGAGACTCTTGGAGATGGGTATGATATTGAGATTATAGATATTCACCACAGGTACAAGAAAGATGCACCCTCAGGTACAGCTCTTAAGGCTGGAGAACTGATAGCAGAAAGGCTGGGCAGGGATATTGATAAAGTTGCAGTATTTGGAAGGCAGGGGAAAACAGGAGAAAGAAGCAGAGGGGAGATAGGTTTTCATGCTGTCAGAGCTGGAGATATCGTGGGAGAGCATTTTGTGATTTTTGCTGGCGAAGGAGAGAGGATTGAGCTTGTGCATAGGGCTCATTCTAGACAGGCTTTTGTGAATGGTGCCCTGAAAGCTGCCCTCTTTGTTGTTGATTCGGAGAAAGGTAAAGTATATTCAACCTTTGATGTCCTCGGACTGTGAACTACCCACGACTAAAGAGGCTGTCCCGTAATCAAAAATACTACGGGGAATAAGCTAAATTTAGCCTTTATTGTCCAAAATAAACTGTCTTTATATTACTGAGAGTAATTGTCGGACAGCCTCTAAAGTCGTTGGTTTTCTGCTATGTTTGTCATAACTTTATTTTATTAAAGTAATGGGGCTGCCCGGATTCGAACCGGGGTCCATGGCTCCCAAAGCCACGAGGATAACCAAGCTACCCTACAGCCCCCGCTAGATGTCTCAATTTTCGTTAACGTTACAAACAATATCAAAGCCTCGATTTTTAGGCGCACAGGTGAACTACCCACGACTAAAGTCGTGGGCTTCCTGAGTCATAGGTTTATCTTGTGCTTGACCTCGAACAGGCATAAAATCGGTGTATCC
>QIGD01000093.1 GCA_003229935.1 Methanobacteriota archaeon
CCATAAGAATGATATGAGAATCCCCTCTTACTTTTCCCCCATCTGGCAGATTAACCTGTGGTGCAGAAAATAGCTGATACATTATTGCTTCCTTGATTTCATTGTAACCGAAGATATGTGGTGCAATACTTGCTATTATTTTTTCATAAACATCACTGCTTTTTGAAAATTCCAGAATCTTCTCCTCATCCTCCTTTTTTATTTTAATTTCTTCAAATTCAACCTGAACTGGTTTGAAATTGTTGGCTTCAAGAAAAATTTCAAAAACCCTAGATTTGACTGTCCTGTTTCTTTTTACGGCAGTTCTCAATACTCCAGATACAAAAACTGTTTCACCAGGTGTTATCTTTCCTGCGATGTCATCCTCTAGGTAAATAGGTATCTGCTTGGGGTTTTCTCCACCCCTTAGGTCTTCAAGACTTTCCTGTATGAGTATTTTCTGGGAATCCCTAAAGATAGAATCCTCAACAATAAGCTTGTAGGTTGACTTGCGTTCACAGCTCTCGCAGATGTAAGGTTCCCTCAGAACATCATCCCTTTGCTCTACATAATTGATATGATTGCATTGCTGACATTCAAAGGCACCGGTTATAAGCTTTGGTCTGACATCTGTTGCCTTTCTTACTATACCATCAATACCTATAAACCTCCCTATATCACTGCTTCTAATCTCTCGAATCAATACAGTTGCTGTGTCTGGCAGGTTTATGAAACGCACATTTACCTTGACCTTCACCTCTCCAACTACAGGAAGGTCAATTGCAGCCATAGCTCTGTGAACGGCATTCAGAGTTATATCTGGGTTATATAGGAGAGTTTCAGCAAGAATGTAGTCATACTTCTCAAGAACTTCCATATCAACTTCAACGGTTTGTTTAGCAGGATAATGACGGATAATGTCAAGAATATCTATGGTATAGTAGCTCCTGAAGAACTTCTCAAATTTCTTCTGGAGTTCTTCACCCGTTAATCTGCTCTCTTCTGCAAGCATAAAAATATATTCCCTCTCATAGATTAATAACTTTTCTAAATATACATTTCTCTTTCATATGGAAATATCTTTGCCAATAGCACTGCAAAAGTGAAAGTTAGCCAGACATCTATAAATCAAAATTCAATATCAATTCCATAAACTTCTTCAATATTTTCCTTATGAATTATATAGACATCTTCTTCACTTATGAACCCTTCCCTTAGAAGATTGAGAGTAACTCTGGGCACACTCTTGGGCCCAACAACAGCACCTGATCTTCGCCTATCATCTATATAGTCACTTTCCATAAGGAATCTCTTCCCCTCTTTCAAGGCTTCAAGAATATTGACACGCTTTGATATCAATGACGGCATTATACCTGTTTTAGAAGCTACCTCGATAAAAGGCGGAGAGAAGTGCTTAACTACTCTATTACTGCTGAGCCCTGCCTTTTCAGCAAGCTCAGAAAACTCATAAAAACCACTCTCTCCTATACTCTCTGTATGAAGCTGAACAGCACAGTCTATCTCTCCAGCCTTTTTAAAAGCATAGAACAGAAGCTCATGGCATGCATCGATAACATCTTTGCTTACTTCATAATGCGGCCTTCCAAGCTCGCCAAGAGCAACTGCTTTATTGTCTTCAATAAATCCACATGCGAGGTCCACGGCATCTTTTGCAATCTGTAAGGCTTCAACTCTGCCTATTTCTTCCAGCATGAAATGAAACTCAGCAGGATGAACACCGAGAACTGTAAAAACCTTGATTCCAAGTTCTTCAATCCTCTCTCCAAGAGCCAGTGTTTTTTCATATAGCCTGTGGAAATTCTCAAGGGTAACACCACTGGAGCCCATATCTTTTGTAAGTTTATTTACAAGAAAAATAGTATTTCCACCCGCTCGTTTGAACTTTTTCACAGCGTCAAGACCATAGCCATTCAATTCATCTATATGTATATGATTATCAGTCAGAGGAAATGTTGCTGTAGCCATAAATTATCTTCCTAGGTCTCTGATTTGTCACCGCTGCACGACAGCTTATTTGTTTCATCTTTTATGTTCTCAATGCCAAGTCTCAGCTTTCTGAAGACCTCTTTTACATCTACTTCTGTATTAACACATCCACCTCTTAGAAGAGGAACCCCCACCACAGTACATTCAGCTCTTGAAATTTCATGCATACTAATATTGAGATCCTGGTAACAGGCTATTCCAAGGGCTGCGCTAGGCCTCACTTTTTTGACAATCCTTTTGACAAAACTTCCTCCCGGCACTATATAGAATTTATAGCCCAGCCTTTCAGCTTCTGCTTTAATATCCTTAACAATACAGAGACCGCAACCCTTGCAGTCTATCCCTATTCTCGAATCAAGCCTAGCAGGACAGTTGGAATGTCTTACACACTGAGGCACAACAACAATTCTATCATCTGGCGATATCCTTGCAAATTTACGTTCATTGAGATTATTCCTCACCTCAATACCAATGAGGTCAACTATTCTATCACTCAGACCGAAAATATGTGCTATTCTTTTAAACTGCAGATAAAATGTATCCACAGTAAAGAGGAGTATTCTAGGGAAAAGAAGCCTATGCTTCTTTACCAGCATTACTCCAAGAATTAAAGACATAATTAAAAATAACGCCAGAAGTACCAGAACAGTAATTGTGATTTTCCCAATTATAGAGTAAATCTGGTACATATTCCCACCTAGGAGTTACATATTATTAACTCTAATAATATTATTAACAAAAGTTGAAAAATTGAAAACTTTTTTTTTTGTTATTAAATAATAGTGAACTACCCACGACTAAAGTCGTTGGTTTTCTGCGATGTTTATCATAAATCTTTCAGTTATATTTATATACGATAAGTTATAATCTGGATAAGGAAGTCTCTATTCTCTATATGGGGGACAGGATTTCTAAAAAAAAAAGGTGAAAATAAAATGGAAGATAAAATATTAGTCTGTCAGGACTGTGGCGAAGAGTTTACTTTTACTGCAGGAGAACAGGAATTCTTTACTGAGAAAGGTTTTAGTGACCCAAAAAGATGTAAGACATGCAGGGATAAAAGGAAATCATACAGAAGAAACGACAGAAGCTATCAGTTTTAAGTTAATGCTTCAGAACTCTGAATGAATTATTTTATTTTTATTTATTATTTTATTTTTATTTATTATTTTATTTACAACTTCTTCTACAGTTAATTGTGATGTATCAATCTTTATATCATAGTTTTCATAAAAAGGCTTTCTTATATTCATAAGCTCTTTAATTTTTTCCAGTGGTTCGGTGCTCTGAAGAAGTGGCCTGCTTTTATCCCTAATAACTCTTTTAGAGATAACATCAGGCTCAGCATGGAGATATACCACCACACCATTTCTTCTCAGCCTCTCAATGTTCTCCCTTCTCAATATAATACCACCACCCGTGACAATCACACAATTACTGAGCTCCGCAACTTCCTCCACAACTCCAGTTTCAATCTCCCTGAATCTCTCCTCACCATATTTATCAAATATATTAAAAATATCCATACCTGTCTTCTTTTCAATCTCCCTGTCAGTATCCACCAGCTCCAAATTCAACCTTCTGGCAAGAAGCTTTCCAACAGTAGTCTTGCCTGCTCCCATGAATCCCGTGAGTACAATATTGCTTTTCTTCACACATAATTGCATAGGAATAACAGAGGTAAAACTTTTTATTGATTTCTGATAAGTAATAGCATGGCGAAGATTGCAGTTATAGGAGGCACAGGGGAATTTGGGAGTATGTTTGCCAGAATCTTTAGAGAGGAAGGAAATGAAGTTTTAGTAACAGGTAGAAATAAAGAAACCGGGAAAAAGGTATCCAGAAGCCTTGGAGTAGAATATAAACGTAGCAATATAGAAGCTGCAGAATGGGCAGATGTCGTAATAATCTCTGTCAGTATAGAAAACACACCGGATGTGATAAAAGAAATTGCACCTCATGTGAGAGATGGCTCACTTCTGATGGACTTCACCAGCGTTAAGGTTGAACCATGCAGAGCTATGCTGAAATATTCCAGTAAGAAAGTTGAAATAATAGGAACTCACCCTATGTTTAGCCCCAGGGTGATAGGTCTTGAAGGGCTTGTTTTTATAGTCACACCGGTAAGAGCTGAGAAATGGATGGATTGGCTGAAAGAATGGCTCGAGGATAAAAAGGCAAAGGTTATAATAACAACTCCTGAAGAGCATGATAAGATAATGAGTGTTGTTCAGGGATTGACTCACTTCACCTATCTAAGTGTTGCTTCTACTCTTGCTGAAATGAAGATTGATGTAAAGGAAACAAGAAAATTTGCCTCGCCGATTTACGAACTCATGATAGACCTTATAGCAAGAATTGTTGGGCAAAACCCCAGACTTTATGCAGGAATTCAGATGCTGAATCCTGAGGCTAAAAAGGTTCGCAGAGTTTTTATAGACAGGGCAATTGAATTCAACAATATTATAGACAGAAAAGACAAAGATGCCTTTGTGAAGGAGATGGTTACTGCTGCCAGACATCTCGGTGACATTAAAGATTCTATGGGCAGAAGCGACAAAGCTATAATGGCCCTTAATCAGGAACTACTAAAATTAAAGGAAAGTGTGGGAAAAGAAGTAGCACTTCGGCATATCTACTCAGGAAATGTGCATGTAGGAACAGTCAGAAAGGTGGATGGAGAGATGGTTACTCTAGGTAGAGGAAAGAAAAAGATTACAATTAAAATATCAAACCTCGAGCTTCTCAGCCATGATGAGTTTATAAAATGGAAGCTGAACAATTTACCCAGAGAAAAAAGGGATTACTCTATTATCTTTTCTGAAACCACCGATGAAGAAACAATCTGCAGGGTTTTAAAAAAAATGTTTGAAGGTCTTGCAGAGTGCATGATTCTTGATATTTATAGAGGTAAGAATCTGCCTGAAGGCATGAAAAGTATAACCCTCAGGCTTGAGGGCGTCAATACAAACTTCAAGGATATTGAAGAGTTCTTAAAAGGTCTGGGAGGAAAAATCAGATAGCTATTTATTA
This sequence comes from Methanobacteriota archaeon, assembly GCA_003229935.1. Classification (GTDB taxonomy): domain Archaea; phylum Hydrothermarchaeota; class Hydrothermarchaeia; order Hydrothermarchaeales; family BMS3B; genus BMS3B. The sequence continues at coordinate 5,020 of QIGD01000093.1, forward strand.
GGAGGCGTTTTAACTTTCTTACCCTTTAAGAAGTCCTCCAGTATTCCAAAGGCTATAAACACTAACAGAAGAAAAATAGCTGAATTTACAATTCCGTACTTTGCTACAATATCAGAGAAATAAACCTTTACAAGACCCAGCTTTGGAATCTTTAGTATAACTTTCCCCCGTATGTCCTTACCCACCAGCAAAGGTGCAATACCAACATCCTGGTCAGGAAGAGGATTTGTTAGATTATTATCGCCCTTGGTTATAAAGTAACGCTTACCACCAATATGTTCAATTTCAACTACTCTGTGTACAACACGAAGATTATTGTATGGGTCATGATAAACAACTATATCTCCAACCTTAATTAAATCAGGATTAATCTTTCTAATAACCACCAGCTCACCGATATTCAGAGTTGGCTCCATGCTACCAGAAACAACAGCCATAACTGGCTCCCTAGCACCCAAGACATATCCCAAACCATAGTTTAAGCCAGCAGCAAGAATTAAACCAATGAGAATATATTTAAAGGTATCACGAACTTCCTTTCTTATGTTCATGATCCTCTGGGCAAGTAAACCCACCTCTTTAGATGTGGGAGGAATTGCCCTACCTCCATTTTAAAATTATAATAATGATTTTTAAT
>QIGD01000094.1 GCA_003229935.1 Methanobacteriota archaeon
AGGTTCTGGACCGCCATAACTGTTGGGGTAGTAATTCACAGAATCTCTCCCGTTTTCATCAAATTGCATAAACCCGTCTCGCTGATAATTGTTTACCATCGCACCACTGGCAGAATTTACAGGCAGTAAATGGTAGTTAGGTCCTAGGCGGTGGATATGGGCGTCATGATAGCTAAAAAGTCTTCCCTGAAGCATCTTATCTGGCGAGGCAGCAATACCTGACACTAAACTGGAAGGAGAAAAGGCAGCCTGCTCCACATCGGCGAAGTAGTTTAGAGGATTGCGGTTAAGCACCAGACGTCCCACTGTAACTGGTGGGAAATCAGCATGTGGCCATACCTTTGTGACATCAAAGGAGTCAAAACGATAATTTTCAGCCTGTTCTGGAGTCATGACCTGTACTTCCATTCTCCATGACGGATAATCACCACGTTCAATTGCTCCATACAAATCTCCTGTGGCATGGTCTGGGTTTTTTCCTGCCATGATTTCAGCTTCTTTTCGTGTCAGATTCTGGATTCCCTGTTCTGTCTTGAAGTGGTACTTCACCCAAAAATATTCCCCACTGTCGTTATACCACTTAAAGGTATGGCTGCTGTAACCATTCATGTGGCGATAATCTCTTGGCGTGCCACGGTCAGAAAAAAGTATGGTAACCTGATGAATAGATTCAGGTGTTAGAGAGAGGAAATCCCAGAACATATTGGGGTCTTTGAGGTTGGTTGCAGGATTGCGTTTCTGTGTATGTATGAAATCGGGAAACTTCAGTGGGTCACGAATAAAAAATACAGGGGTGTTGTTGCCCACCATGTCGTAGTTCCCCTCCTCTGTGTAGAATTTAACAGCAAAGCCTCTGGGGTCGCGTGCAGCATCTGCTGACCCCTTCTCTCCACCTACAGTAGAAAAGCGTGCGAAAACATTGGTGCGTTTTCCAATTTCAGAGAGAAACCTGGCCTTTGTATATCTCGTAACATCGCCGGTAACCTCAAAATAACCATATGCACCAGCTCCTTTTGCATGAACCACACGTTCTGGGATACGTTCACGGTTGAAATGCGATAGTTTTTCCAGCAGATGGACATCCTGTATTAGTATATATCCTGTTTTGCCTGCTGTCATGGAGTTTTGGTCGTCATCAACAGGAGCTCCGAAATTATTGGTAAATGTCTTCTTTTTTTCTGTCAATTCAAAAACCTTCTCTAATACTCCTCATGTTTCAACTGAAAGTAACTGGCTGGATGGTCACATGAAGGGCATTCTTTAGGTGGTTCATAGCCGTAATGGACATATCCACATTTTCGGCATACCCAGTAAACCTTTTTCTCCTTTTTGAATACTGTTTCTTCTTCTACTTCTTTCAGTAATTTACTATATCGCTTTTCGTGATGCTCTTCAGCTCTAGATATTGCCATCAGCCGTTTTGCAATGTCCGTATATCCTTCTTCTTCAGCCACTCTTGCAAATTCTGGATACATTTCAGTATTTTCGTAATGTTCTCCAGCAATGGCAGCCTTCAGGTTATCTATTGTATTGCCAAGTGTGGTTGGGGCTGTGGCCTCCACAATGATTTCATCATGATTCTCAGATGATTTATGTTTTAGTTCATTAATCAATCTAAAAAGCCATTTTGCATGTTCTCTTTCATTGTCAGCAGTCATTAGGAAGATTTCCGAAATCTGTTCATATCCTTCATTCTTACTAATTTTTGCATAAAATGTGTATCTATTTCTTGCCTGAGATTCTCCAATAAATGCCTTTGTTAAATTTTTAATTGTATTTTTCATAATTTTTTAACCTCCTATTCTGATGGTGCATAATAACATCTTTTTGGCGATTTAATCTTTCCTTCTTTTTTCATATTTATTATAATCTTTGCTACCTCTTTAGTCTCAATACCTGTCAAATCTGCAATTTCTCCTGACTTAAGGGGTTTTCCTTCTTTTTTCATAGCTTCTAGCACTTCAAATTCTTTCTCACTCATAACATACCACCTCCATTTTTATTGCTATATTCGTTATAATTCACCGGAGACATATAAAGCTTTGGTTTGTTTATCGTAACTATTTCTTGAGAAACATTCGAATATCGTAAATATTGTGTACTGAATTAATGTATAATCTTTTATTATTAATAATAATATTCATTTACAAAAATGACTAACTTCGTTATATCTATTCAAGATATCGTAATCAGATTATGGGAGTGATAGGAATGCTCGACGATAAAGATTTGAAAATAATTGAGATTTTTCGCAAAGATGCTCGAACTCCATTTACAGAAGTAGCAAGAAAGCTTCATGTGAGTGAGGCGACAATAAGAAAAAGAGTGAACGTCCTTGAAAAAACAGGGGTAATTAAGGGATATACTATAATTGTTGACCCTGCAAAGATGGGATTTAACACAGTGGCACTTATTGGCATAAATACAAATCCTGATATGTTTCTAAGTGTGGCGGAGAAGTTGACAATGTTTGATGAGGTACGTTTTGTTGCAACCTCGACTGGTGACCACATGATTATGGCAGAGGTGTGGACAAGGAATGGAAAGGAGTTATCATCGATTATTTCTGAAAAGATAGGAAAACTCCAGGGAATTACGCATATAAGGCCTGCAATACTTCTTGAAAAACTCAAGGAAGTTTAATAACAAAAAATATTTAGGTTGAGCAGAAGGAATATTACGATATCGTGAGCGGGAAAGCCCACGAACTTTAGTCGTGGGAGTATGTCAGTGAGGTGTTTTTATGACGGGAAATAAGCTTATGGAAATGTTGAATATGGCAGTTGCCAGAGAGCTTCAGGTGAGCATTCAATATATGTGGCAGAATGTTGAGGCAAAAGGGATAAGGGGTGTTATGGTTAGAGGCATATTCAGAAAAACTGCAATAACTGAGATGCTGCATGCGGAAACTATTGCTGACAGACTTGTTTTTATGGGGGGCAAACCTACAACAAAACCAGATATGATAACTGTGGGAGAAAATTTCGATGAAATGCTGAGTGAGGACATAAAGAGTGAGGAAGAGGCAGTTAAGATATACAGGGAAATAATTGTTCTTGCTGACAATGAAGGGGATATTGTAACAAGAAAACTCTTTGAGAATATTCTTGTAGATGAGGAAAAGCATCTGGATGATTTCAGAACTCTTCTTGGTGATTAAAGAGAAGTTTAATTGAGCTTCTCTCTCAATTTTACGGCTTCTCTGAAAGCTTCGAGAACCCTTTCGATTTCTTCCTGAGTTAAACCATAAACGCTTAGCTTAATATGTTTGCTCAACCCTTTGTGCAGGCCGACAATTTTCCTTTTAATCATGTGTTCAGCAAGAAAAAAACCTCTACGCTTGTGTTTTTGTGAAATATCCCAGAAAACTGGTGTTTCAAAATGAAGCAGGTGATGTCTCTTTGGTCGCTCACCAAGAAGCATTATATCACCATCTCCAATCTCCTCAAGCCTGTCAACAAAACTGTTAATTTTGCTGAGTTCTTCATCCCAGTGCTTAACCCTTTCCTTCACATAATCAAAACTGAGCATTGAGCTTATAACTGGCACTCCGCCTATACTGCAGCCAAACAGGTTTGGAAGTTTCTTTCCAAAAATCCTGCCAGTCCATTCAGCTTTTGATTTTGAAGTGGCAAATATTTTCTTGCTCCATTCATAGGTTGTTATAACATAGCCAAGAGGGGCAAGGGAAGACATGGACTTATGTGCACTCACAGTAAGAAACTGAGCCTTCATTTTTTTGAGATTCACAGGAGCAACACCTGCTGTGTAGGCAGCATTGACCATATATGGTATATCCCTTTCCTCGCATATCTTTCCTATCTCTTCAACAGGAGCTATATTGCCGAAGTATGGGTCTGCATGTGTAACTGCCACAAGAGCTGGTCTGCCAACCTCCTCAATCTTATCCTCAAAGGCTTCGGCAGTAACTTTATATTCGGGGTAGCCTGTATGAGGAGGCTCTACAACCCTCAATCCTGCCATTTCTGCAGCTATATTCGTGGAGTAGTGGGAATTTGGGTCAACGACAATAACAGGTTCTAAATCTTCCTCTTTGCAATAGTCACCTACTGTCTTCATCACTGCAAACTGGGCACCTCTGCAGCCAAAGGTATGTTCTGCCTCGTCTCCTCCAAAAAATTCAGCCACATTCCCAAGAAAATTTTTAACAGGAGGCTTTGAAACGAGACTGCTTCTTCCCTCAAGGCAGTCGTGACATAGAGAGTATCCCACTCCAAGCCAGCCTTCTTGGCACAGCTGTGCCTGAACATCTTCCGGTACAATACCACCTCTCATCAGCGGGTTTATAATAATATGCTCTTTATATTTATTTATAAACTTCAACTTTTCACCTTCGCCACAAAATCTTCAATTATTTCCCTGATACCCTTTCCTGTATTCAAATCTATACCCTCACCATCCCTGAGGGTTGCAAATATGTCATTCCATGGCCCACGTGTTTTTACCTCAAGTGGCTTCTCAACTTTAACCTCACCCCTTACAGGTATGTGGATTGTAATATAGTTTACCTTACCCTTATTATCTTTATTAAGATAGATTCTCACACTCTTGCCGTTTATTCTTCCAAAGAAGTAATCTATTCCTTTTTCAAAGCCAAGGTTTTCAAGAACATTCACCATTCTCTGCGGGAGGTCGCTTGTTCTGCAGCCACATAGGGCTCCACAGCTCTTCTGCAGAGCCTTAACTCTTGCTTCGAGCTCTTGGAAGAACTTCATATTTGCTCCGAGAATTACCTCGCTATCTTTATAATCTGCAAACATTCTGGCGCCACCACAGAGAAAACTTAGATTTACTCTGTTTTCTTTTATTGGAAGTGCCGTCACCTCACCACATACAGCCATTCCACCTTTAAACTGTGCTTTAAGACCGTCGACAAGGGCAGCTATTTCCATTGCCTGTCTGGGGTTCAGTATCATGAGCACAACATCAGGCTCAGATATCTTTTCGAGTGGAGCAATAAGCACCGCATTTGTTTTTGCTGCGGGTTGGAGGCGGGGTTGTAAGTCAATAAAGCTGGGTTCCTGAAAGCCAAGTGCTATAAGCGATTCAGGGCATTCTTCATCTTCCTCAAGCATAATCAGAGTTTCACCGAGAGCAGCCCTCTTCACAAACTCACAGTATCTGCCGCTTTTCTCAGGACGGGGGTAATCCTGTGGCACCTCGTCATAAATTTTAACTCCGACAAGACTGTATCTGCTTCCGAAATATTCTCTTATTGACTTCATAAAATGATTACTCCAGTGGAGGTATATCTATATAAATCTCATAGATTTTATTTCCGGCTTTTTTAACCTCTGTTACCCTGTAACCTTTGTTTTCTTGGGCAAGACTTTTGGGTATGCTCTCCACAGCAGGTAGATAATCCACTATAACCTTGAGCTTTCCCCCGCTAGAATAACCTATTTCTTCAGCCTTGATCTTTGTATATACAAAGGTATCAGGGCAGTGCTCACCTTTTAGGTCAAGTGTTTCGTAGTCACTCATGATCCTCTGGGCAAGGAAACCAACCATTTCAATGGTTGGAGGAATTGCCCTACCTCACACATTTTAAAATTGTATTCCTTTTCCATATTTTACCAACTCCACTTTTTTAACATTAATATCAATAAGTTTCCCTACTTTATCTACCAATATT
>QIGD01000095.1 GCA_003229935.1 Methanobacteriota archaeon
TACCTCTCAGAGGCAAAATTGCCTGAAATCGTCTATCTCTTCCCTGCTTTGCACTTCCACCTGCGCTATCACCCTCCACCAGATATACCTCGCTTTTTGAAGGGTCTCTCTCCTGACAGTCAGCTAGCTTTCCAGGAAGAGATGTCACATCAAGAGCACTCTTTCTCCTTGCAAGCTCTCTGGCCTTTCTTGCAGCCTCTCTTGCTCTGGCAGCATCTGTAGCTCTGGAGATTATCCTTTTAATAGCGCTAGGGTTCTCCTCAAAATATGTACTGAGTTCTTCATTCACAACACTCTCAACAATTCCTTTTACCTCTGTATTGCCCAGCTTTGTTTTTGTCTGCCCTTCAAACTGAGGCTCTGGAAGCTTAACACTTATAACTGCAGTAAGCCCTTCCCTTACATCTTCGCCACTGAGGCTCATATCTTTAAGTAATTTGTTCTTCTTTCCATAGTCATTTATACTTCTTGTCAGAGCTGCTCTGAAACCACTTAGATGAGTTCCTCCCTCTATAGTATGAATATTATTTGCAAATGCAAAGATATGCTCTGTATAACTGTCAGTATATTGAAGGGCAATCTCTACATATACATCATTTTTTTCCTTATTGATATATACTATAACATCATGAAGAGTCTTCTTCTCTGAATTTAGCCAGCTAACAAAAGAAACAACACCACCTGAATAATTGAATTTCAGGTCTTCACCTGTGAGATTATCTTTTAGTACTATTTCCAGGTCTCTATTAAGAAAAGCAAGTTCTCTTAGCCTTGATTTTAGTGTATCATAGTTAAATTCTGTTAATGGGAAAATTATAGGGTCTGGTTTGAATATGATGTATGTACCCTTCTTCCTTGTTTTACCTCTAATCTCAATTTCTGTCTTTACCTTACCTCTTTCAAAACGCTGATAATATATCTTCCCTTCCCTGTAAACCTCAACTTCAAGCCACTCTGACAGTGCATTAACAACACTTACACCCACACCATGTAAACCACCTGAAATAGTATATACCTTTTGTGAGAATTTTCCTCCTGCATGAAGCTTGGTAAGAGCAATCTCTACACCTGATTTATTATAAATAGGATGAATATCAGTTGGTATGCCTCTTCCATTATCAAGAATACTGACACTCCCATCTTTATGAATGACAACTTCAATTTTATTGCAATAACCAGCTATTGCTTCATCTATACTGTTATCCACAACTTCATAGACAAGATGATGAAGACCTCTTGGCCCAGTAGTCCCTATATACATACTTGGACGCTTTCTTACCGCCTCAAGGTCTTCAAGAACCTCTATATCTGTTGCATTATATTCATTTGACATACACTAACCTCATAAGAAATTTAAGCTTTGAGTTAATAAATCTTTCCGAGACTAAAAGCAAGAGATGCTTATATATTATAAATAGAAAGGGTTAACTATAATAATGTGTTTGTATATTTTTACTATCTGAAATTTTCTAGTAGTATACAGCCTACCACCATCTTAATAAAAAGTATCATTTTTTAATCCAGTCAGAAATAAAAAATTTATATGTCCTCCCAAATCTTTCCCTTGTAATAATTTCTTTCTTCTCTAGGTTGAATATAAGAGCCGAGACTTTTGATTTGAGAAAACCTGTGTGAAAACGAATAGAATCCTGGGTTACTCCTTCATTATTCCTTATTATATCAATTACAAGATTTTAGGCAGAAAGCCCACTACTTTATAGGCTGTCAGAGAATTACTCTCAGTAATAGAAAGACTACTTATTTTAGATAATAAAGGCTAAATTTAGCTTATTTCTCGTAGTATTTTTGATTACGGGACAGCCTCTTTAGTCATGGGTAGTTCACATTCACTGGGTTAACCAAGATGTAGAAGGATACACCAGCTATAATACTCAGAATAAAATTGAACGTCATTCTATATTTCATAGCCTTCAAACCATCTTCATGCAAAAGAAGAGATGTCAGGAGTCCAGCCCGAAATAAAGTATAAAAACTAAAAGTACACTAGTCAAAAGTCTCTAATTCTCTGTCCTCAGCTTAACAATATGCATATGTTTTCTTCTTCATCATATGATTAGATAAGCCTATTCCAGCTGAGTATGCCTATACCTCATCTCATCTTCAGTCTTATGCAGCCTGACCATAAGCTCTACAATCAGAGCATCCAGAAAAACTAAAACTGAAACCTCGAAAAGTGTGCCCAGAGGTGCAAGAGGATAGTGCTCTCCTTTAATCTGCCTCAGAAAGAAATCTTTTTCCCCTATAAGCTTTGTTCTGCCCTTAATCATAACGACAATATCAGCCATTTTTCCCAAGGAAGAGACAGGGTAGCTTGTAATAACTGCAAGCTTTGCTCCAGAACTCTTGGCTATTTTTCCAGAAGTTACTATACTTGTAGTTTCTCCTGAGCCAGAAATTGTTATAAGAAGGTCTTTGTCTGTTATAGAAGGTGTGACACTATCTCCCACAACATAAACAGTTGTACCAAGGTGCATCAGGCGCATGGCAAAGGCTTTTGCGACCAGACCGCTTCTTCCAGCACCATAAAGGAAGACCTTCTCTGAAGCTATAATCACCTGAATCAGGCTCTCCACATCTTCCTCATTCAATTCTTTGGTAACCTTATTTATATGCTCTGTAATACTGTAAATTGCATCTCTAAGAATTTCCATGAATAATGATAAAATACAATGATATTTAAGACTTGGCGTTGTAATTACTCTGAGTAATACTTTCACCGAAAAAGATATATACCAGTAATAATCATTGATAGTTTAGGTGATGCCATGAGAGTAATTGGGTTAAAATGTAGAAACTGTGGTAAAGAGTATAAGACCCTTCCAATTAATATATGTGAAGAATGTTTCGGACCCCTTGAAGTTAAATACGATTATGAGGAAATAAAAGAGAATATATCAAAAGAGAAAATACAAAAAGCAGAGCCCACACTATGGCGTTATAGAGATTTTCTGCCTGTTGAAGACCAAAATAAAATTGTCGACCTCAAGGCTGGCTTCACGCCACTGCATAAAGCTGACAACCTTGCTGAAGTTCTCGGCCTCAAAGAGCTTTATCTGAAAAATGATAGTGTAAACACAACCTTCTCCTTCAAAGACAGAGTGGTTTCTGTGGCAATAAGTAAGGCAATAGAATTCGGCTTTGACACTGTTGCCTGCGCTTCTACAGGAAATCTGGCAAACAGTGTTGCTGCTCATGCTGCCAAAGCAAAACTCAACTGCTATATATTTATTCCAAAAAACCTCAGCAGAGGGAAAATTATACCTACTCTAGCCTATGACCCAAATCTTATAGCTGTTGATAGTAATTATGATGATGTCAACAGGCTGTGCACAGAGATATCCAGTTATTATGATTGGGCTTTTGTAAATATAAATCTAAGACCTTACTATAGCGAAGGTTCAAAAACTCTCGGTTTTGAAGTTGTCGAGCAGCTGGGCTGGGAGGTTCCAGAGCGATATATTGCACCTGTCGGGTCAGGTTCACTTCTCACAAAAATCCATAAGGGACTTAAAGAGTTGGAAATAACAGGATTAATCGATGAGGTTAATACAAAGGTAACTGCTGCTCAGAGTGAGGGATGTTCACCAGTTACAACTTCCTTCAGGACAGGAGAGGCTATAAAACCTGTCAAGCCAAACACAATAGAACAGAGTCTTGCAATAGGCAATCCTGCTGACGGTTTCTATGCAGTCAAACTTATTAAGGAAACAGGAGGTACAGCAGGCACGGCAAATGACGAGGAGATTATAGAAGGTATAAAGCTTCTCGCAAAGACTGAAGGTATATTCACAGAAACTGCCGGTGGTGTTGTAATAGGCACTCTGAAAAACCTTGTAGAAGCTGGAGAAATAGATAAAGATGAGAAGACAGTAGTATATATTACAGGAAATGGTTTGAAGACCCAGGATGTGCTTGTTAACAGGCTCACAGAGCCTCAGGTGATTTCACCTGATCTGGAGGAATTCAACAAACTTCTGAAAAAGGAGGCTGTTATATGGTAATTGTTAGGCTTGCAACACCCCTGAGAAAATTCTCTGGGGGTAAACCCGAGATAAAAGCAGAAGGAAGTACAGTAAGAGAGATCATTGACAATATAGAGGCTAAAAGTCCAGGTTTTGCCGATAAAATCCTGGATGATAGTGACATAAAGCAATTTATAAATATCTTCCATAACAATGAGGATATACGGTTCCAAAAAGGTATTGATACAGAGATTAAACCTGATGATGTGCTATCAATCCTTCCGGCAGTATCTGGAGGTTAAACTTTGATAATCTATACTCCCTATAAAATTGAACGTTTTACATGTCTCTATAAAGAATGCGGAGCAAAGTGCTGCACTCCCGGTAGGGTTATAACCCACAGAGAAAAGGAAAAGATTTCAGAAGCTATAGGACTTAAACCGGAGGAGTTTATTGAAAGAGAAACAGAAAGAGGATTGTTCAGATTGAAAGGTAAGAATGATATGTGCATCTTTCTGAAAGAGGATTTTTCCTGCTCACTTCATAACATAGATGCAAAACCTCTATCCTGTCAGATGTATCCTTTCCTATTCGAGGGAATTATTTATTCCGATGAGATCGTTCTGAAAGTGAGAGCTGCCGATGAATGTCCAGGTATAGGAATCGGTGAAGAGGTTGATGAAGATTTCGAGCTTAAAATTGAAGCTCTTGGAAATAAGTTTGTGAGTGAAATTAAGGCTGGCCTCAAGGAGGAGGAAAAGTGAATTTAAATGAGATTAAGCGCTATTCCAGGCAGCTAATTCTTCAGGATTTCGGAACAAAAGAGCAGGGAAAGCTCAAAAGAGCAAAGGTAGCTGTTACAGGTGCAGGCGGCCTTGGCTCGCCAATCTCCACCTACCTGACTCTTGCAGGTGTAGGAGAAATCCATATTTTTGATATGGATAATGTTGAGCTGAGCAACTTAAATCGCCAGTTTCTATATACCCCTGAAGACGAAGGAAAACCAAAAATAGAGATTGCAGCAAAGAGACTGCAGGAGATTAATCCCGAGATTAAAGTTGAAGGGATAAATGAAAAGATAACCTATGATAATGCATTTGATATCCTCAAAGACTATGATGCCATAGTGGATGGTACAGACAATTTTGCTGTGCGTTATGCAGTAAACGATTCAGCGGTTGTCAATAAAATTCCACTTTTCCATGGTGCTGCTCTGATGTATGAAGGCAGAGTTATGAGTATTATTCCCAAAGATACTGCCTGTTTTAGATGCGTCTTTCCAGAAGCTCCTCCTCAGGGCACAATACCTACATGCAGGGAGGCAGGAATCCTTGGAAGTGTCACAGGCATTGTGGGTTCAATTCAGGCTACTGAGGCAATAAGATACCTTGCAGGCCTGGAGATAGGACTGAAAAATAAACTTCTTATTATAAATACTGACATAATGAGCTTTGATGTTGTGAATATAAGAAGGAGAGAAGACTGTACAACCTGTGGTGAAAAATTTATTCCAAAGCCAGTTGAAGACGTATGCGAGGTGAATCCGTCAATCACCCACGACTAAAGTCGTGGGCTTGTCTCGTGAGAGACAGGGGAAACAGGTTGATTAGGAGGCATTGAAAAATGCAGAAGTTATTGGTAGAGTTCAAGAACA
>QIGD01000096.1 GCA_003229935.1 Methanobacteriota archaeon
GTTTTGTGAAAAATTTTGGTCTTACAGAGGGAGCTATTGCCTCAAGTGTGGCTCATGATTCTCATAATATTATAGCTGTCGGGGTATCTAATAGAGATATATGTAGGGCTATTAATCTGATAATTGAGAACAATGGAGGTATATGTGCTGTATCTGATGAGGAAGCTGTCTTACCTTTACCAATAGCAGGCCTTATGAGTGATAGGAGCTATTCAGAAGTGGCAGAAAAGTATACTGAAGTTGATAGTATGGCAAAATCTCTTGGTTCTAAACTGAAATCACCCTTCATGACACTTTCATTTATGGCTTTGCTGGTCATCCCCAGAATAAAGCTTGGTGATAAAGGGCTGTTTGATGTGGAGAAATCCGAATTTATTGAGCTTTTTAGAAGGTAAAATAACTATCCTGTAACTATTCCCTCACAATCTCCACGAAATTCTTAATTATTCTCAAACCTGCCTTTCCGCTCTTCTCAGGGTGGAACTGGGTTGCAAAAACCGAGTCCTTCTCCAGAATAGCAGGAACATCAACAGAATAATCTGTGGTAGCAACCACAACATCCTCCTGGGGCACAGCATAGTAAGAGTGAACAAAGTAAAAGTACCCACCATGCTTAATTCCTTCGAGAATTCTACTCTTCTTCTTGATCTCAATACTGTTCCAGCCTATATGTGGAATTTTAAGATTTTCAGGAAGCCTGACCACCTTACCCTTAATAATACCCAGCCCATTCTCTCCCAGTCTGGACTCCTCACTCTCACTGAAAAAAAGCTGCAGCCCAAGGCATATTCCCAGAATAGGCTTCTTCCTGGCACTATCAATTATAACCTCTCTCAGAGGCAGAAGATTTGCCATAGCATCCTCAAAGGCTCCCACGCCAGGGAGAATCAAAGCATCGCTGGCCTCAATCTCCTCGACACTGGAAGTTATGACAGGCTTGGCCCCGGCATATTCAAAAGCTCTATAAACACTCCTAAGATTCCCCATTCCGTAGTCTACTATAGCTATCCTCATTCTATCAAAGCCTCACAGGAATGCCCTTCTCCTTAAGATACCTCTTAATATCCCCCACAGTATACTCGTGATAATGAAAGATTGAAGCAGCCAGAGCTGCATCAGCCCTTGCAGAAGCAAATGCTTCATAGAAATGCTCAAGTTCACCTGCACCCCCACTTGCTATAACCGGTATATTGACAGCTTCAGAGATAGTTCTGGTAAGTTCAATGTCAAAGCCATCCTTTGTGCCATCAGCATCCATACTGGTCAATAGAATCTCACCAGCACCCAACTTCTCAACCCTTTTAGCCCATTCCACAGCATCTATACCTGTGGGTTCTCTCCCACCATATATATAAACCTCAAACCAGCATTTTCCCCTAGAAGTTTCAATAACATATCTATTCTCTCTATTCTCATATACCCTTCTTGCATCAATAGCTGATACAATACACTGGTTTCCAAAACGTCTGGCTCCACCAGAAAGAATATCAGGATTTTTAATGCCTGCAGTATTAATAGCAACTTTATCCGCTCCCGCCTTGAGAATTAGCCTTATATCCTCAACCTCACTTATTCCCCCTCCAACTGTAAGAGGAATAAAAATCTGGTCAGCTGTAGCCTCAACCACCTTAACCATCGTCTTTCTGCCTTCATGGCTTGCACTTATATCCAGAAAAACAAGTTCATCAGCTCCCTGCTCATTGTAAACCTGAGCAAGTTCCACAGGCGAACCAGCATCTCTCAGATTCTTAAAATGCACGCCCTTAACCACTCTTCCATCCTTAACATCCAGACATGGTATAATTCTCTTTGTAAGCATAGCCACATATTAACTTAATTTAACTATTGAAAACTTTAAGTCTCTTCAAGATAAGGAATAGCCATGAATACGTTTCTCACACCCATGCAGATAAAAATTCTTGAACTGAGAGCAAAGGGATATACTCAGGCTGCAATTGCAGGGATGATGGGTACAACAAGAGCAAATATAAGCATAACAGAAAAGAGAGCAAGAAAAAATGTAGAGAAGGCAAAGGCAACTCTTGACCTATTCAGGAAAATCGGTTCTCCTATGGTAGTTGAAATTAAGGATGGCGAGGATATCTTCAATGTACCAAAAGAGGTTTTCTCCTGCGCCACCAGATGCAATATAAAGGTAAAGGAAAATACTCTCTCACTGATTGATAAGATTAAAAGGAGAGTTCCTGATAAAATTCTTGGTAGAGTTGTAAAAGAAAAAATTGAAATAACAATACTCAAAGATGGCGGAGTTATTATTGAGTAATCTTTTCTATGAGAGGTATGAGTTCAAAGAAACTTTCTATTATATAGTCAGGACCTTTTCCTTCATGCTTCAGATAAGCATTTTCTTCCCTTCTGAACCATATAGTACCCATTCCAGCATTCCCTGCCCCTGTTATATCCACATCAAGTTTATTACCTATCATCACGCACTCCCGTGGGTCAAGCCCAAACTTCTCTGCTGTAAGAGTAAAAATCTCAACTGAAGGTTTCTCAACACCGGCTTCTCCAGAGGTAACAAAAACATCAAAAAAATGGCTCAGTCCAAGAGCAATAAGCTTCTCCCACTGCTTTATTGCTATGCCGTTGGATACAACACCAAGCCTGAATTTCTCTCTGAACCTGATAAGAGAAGGGATAACACCCGGAAAGGGCTTGAGATATCCAAATTTGGTATGCTCATAGGCAACAATACCTGCTGCAATAATCTTGGGGTTCCAAGGGATATTCAAATATCTGAGGAGTTCATCGTAGTGCCTCGGGTAGTTGGAGCCAAAGGTTTTGATTATATGTAGGAGCTTCTCATACAGCTCCTGCTCATCTTTAAACGGTAGCCCTGAGTCTATCATTGCCTTCACTGAGTTACGTCTTGCCATTTCAGCAAGCGTTGTACTGTCGTAGAGAGTATCATCTATATCAAACAGAAGAGCTTTTATCATTCCAATATTTCCATCGCCTGAGCAAAGACTCTTGTTCCCTGAGCGCCTGTTACTTTTGCCTTGACTTTCTGTCCTCTTCTAACGCCACCTCTGACATATATTATATAATCGCCAGAATGAGCAACACCGTCACCTTTCTTACCGGTACTTGTTATATCAACAATTATCTCTTCACCCACCGAAGGTTTGAATTTCTTCTCAACCTTTCTTGTCGATGCCTTTATGCCACCCAGCGGATGTCTCGAACCACAGGCTTCACACTTGAGAAAATTGACTCTATCCTCCTTCACAATCTTTGTATCAGGTCTCCCACATTCAGGGCAGATAACATACTGGTTCAGAAAGGCAATAAACTTCTCCTGTATCTGGTGCTGTCTGAAATGCCCCTTTACCACAAGGTGTCCACTTTCAAAAACACCAGAGGTGCCCAGCTCCCTTAGAAGCCATTTTGTGAGCATGTCATGGGTTCTGTTTATAGCCTTGGCAACCTCACCGAGATTCTGAATCACTGTCAGCTTACCTTGAATTATAGAAGATATTATAGGCGCTTCAAAACGGGAATGCTCCTTAACCTTCTCGGGAAGCTCTTCATATGCTTTTTCCAACAAAGTATTATAATCATAATCTGAAATTGCCATGCTATCGCCCTATATTAAACCCAGCTCCTGAAGGGTTTTTTTGACATTCTCAGTTGCCATCTCAGCATCATTTACACTTTTGGCACCGGTACATACCATCTTTCCTGAACCGAAGAGCAGGAGTACAACTTTTGGTTTACTCATTCTATACACAAGACCAGGGAATTGCTCTGGCTCATATTCTGTATTATCAAGAGCTATTGCAATAGCATCAAGATTAAGCTCAGCATGGAGATTGGCTGTTGCCACAACATTCTGAACTACAACCTCAGGCTCGGCCTTTATATCTATACCTGCACCTTTTATCTTTTCAATTGTCCTCTTAATAGCAAGAGTAGCTTGTTCAATGCTCTTAGCTCCAGTGCATACTATCTTTCCTGAACCGAAAATCAAAGCTGCAGCCTTTGGCTCATCCAAATGATAAACTAGACCTGGAAACTGTTCAGGCTCATACTCAACATTATCAAGACTGACTGTTATCAATCCTAAGTCAAACTTCTGTCCAAGAGATGTTGAAGCAACAACATTCTCAATTTTTACATTGCTCATGGGGTGTTACCTCCATTTATAAAGTACTTATAAATACTCAAATTATCCTGAGATGTAACCATTTAAAAACTATTTAAATAGCGGAGGGCTAAATTGAATGGTTGGTTCGTCTCAGTTTCACTGGTGAACTACCCACGACTAAAGTCATGGATGTCCTAGTGATTCATGATTTTTAAGACGTCTAAAGAAGTTATCAAATGATTTATTAACTCTTCTCAAGACATTTTGCAATAACCGACTGTAAACAAGAGGTAAATATTTATCATGTTTTTTCTGCACAGGTAAAGCCTTACTTTGACTTTTCACTGTAATCCATTAGTTTAGGTATAGGTAGTCTATAGAGTTCTCCCTGTAGTTTTCTGTTACAAAGAGCATCATTATACAAATGTCTGCAGGTATCCAGAGTAGCCTCTAATTTTACTATCTGCTTTTTACCTGGATACAACCTGTATTTGTAGCTCTTTAACATTACACCTCCTTTATTCATAATATCATCCTGGTTTTTATAAGTATAAAAACTTTGTATTTGTTTTTATCATTATATTTAAATTTGAGATTCATTATACAATTTACAATTAGTTAAAGACATTAGTCATATTATCGCATTCATCCAACGACTAAAGTAGTTGGTTTTCTGCTATGTTTGTCATAAATCTTATCTTTTATCAGCAACAGGAAAGTTGGTCACCTTGGCCAGTACATTATTATGAACACCCCAATCAGGCATATACCCCCACCGATTAGTTCAAAGATATCAGGAGGCTTTTTATCTATCACCCAGCCCCATGATATAGCCATGACGATGAAGATACCGCCATAAGCCGCATATACCCTGCTGAAACTGGCAGGCTGGAATGTGGGAATTATACCATAAAGCACAAGGATTATGGCACCCACGACACCGATATAAATGCTGTGACCCTCTCGATACCACTGCCACACAAGATATCCACCTCCAATCTCAGCAAGACCTGCAAGGACAAAGAGGGCCAGAGACTTTATTATAAACATTATTTGTATATGTTTAGCTAGTTCACCTTCTTAACACTTTTCCCACGCTCTCTGGGCTATGTTTTATAAGGGTGTGAGGTTGTACCACCTTTCATGGCAGCAAGTTTGGCAAAATTACCTTCATCCCCAGACCCATCCTACATGGACATCTACGTCCGTGTATAGGAACTTAATAAAACTGTAGCCAAGCAAGCTAAAATTATTGCTGCTCAGGCTAAAGAGATTGCATATCTCAAGAAAGAGCTGGCAAAATATGAGAACCCTCATACACCCTCATCAGCAAAGCGATTCAAGAAGAAACTGAAACGCAAGGATGGCCAGAAGAAACGTGGAGCACCAAAAGGCCATAGAGGAGATA
>QIGD01000097.1 GCA_003229935.1 Methanobacteriota archaeon
CCTTTAATTTTTTTGAAACCATATCCACCTGCACTTCTCCCTACTATTTAATAGAGAACATCTTATGATAATATTTATCTACAGTTAAATTAGTTATTCGTTACAGGAAAAGTAATCGTTTAACTCTAAAAAATTTAAAAATCAAATTGTATTGAGACAGAACTTTTGTATAAATAGTTGACAGGGAATAAGGTATAAATGACTGCCATTTGAACTTGGTAATAACGAGGTCTTCGAATCGTCAAGCTGGAATGTGCTGCCTTAATCGCCCATATAGAACTAGCTGCGAAAAGACTTTATGTCAATGTCATATAAACACAAACACACATGAAAAGATTGAAGAAATGCCTGAGCTGTAAAACTCCGTTTGAATGGGAAGTGGAGCGTTATTGCCCCAAATGTCAGTGGGACAGCAAAAGGTGGTATGACAGATATATAAAAGAGATGGGTCCATAGGCATATACTTCTCAAATGTCGGTGGAACAGTAAACGGTGGTGTGATGAGTTTAGAAAAGCAACAGGAGAAAAGAAATAAACAGGAATATATTCCGGGACTTTTTTACACACAATCCCAATATTCTCGCTGAATCGGGTGAAGCACTGTCATTATTAAGCGATAGTATAACAATTATTAAACTGTTAAACAGATAAGGTTCCTCTGAAAGCGCTATACTCTAAAAAATAAAAAAAATGGGGAAAAATTTTTCTTAATTCAGACCAATTTTTCTTCTATTTTTTCTATCATTATTCTGGCTGTTTCCACAGGGTCAGAGCCGGTGAAAACAGTAGCCCCGACCAGACCTTCCGCATCCTCTGTCAGTATTTTTGTCACAAGCTGGCTGCCTGAAATTTTCGGCGGTGGATTTACATAGGTGGTAACCCCAAGGCTTACTGCTCCTGTGCCTATGAAAAGTGCCTTCTCAGTTGTATATTCTCCGGTGCGCTGGCAAGCACAGGGAGGTCTT
Organism: Methanobacteriota archaeon; assembly: GCA_003229935.1. Taxonomy (GTDB): domain Archaea; phylum Hydrothermarchaeota; class Hydrothermarchaeia; order Hydrothermarchaeales; family BMS3B; genus BMS3B. The sequence continues at coordinate 966 of QIGD01000097.1, forward strand.
TCATTTGCACACCAATCCTATCAGAGAGTGCCTTCAAAAGGTCGCCTATCCTGGAGTTGTCTACACATGAGCCAAAGTTGAGTACAGGCGGCCAAGCAAAGAAGGTCATTGCAGACCTAAACAACAAAGGCAAAATACGAACAAAAGGGTATTTATGCTCTCTTTTTGAACGAAAAGAAGACATGACGGGGAGGGAGTTATATACTTGGATTTTTGAAAAAAAAATAGCCTGAGAAAACCTGAACGTGTGGCGTAGTAATATCAGTGCAAGTCTACTCGATGAACCAGAAAGCCCCTTGCGTGAGCGAGGGGGTAGTTCAACCTACTTTTATACAATCTGTTAATTCTAAAATAGTATGAACAGCAAAATAGGAACGAGTCTTTGTACAACTTCAGGGAAAGGAGGAGTAGGAAAGACATTTCTATCATTGAATCTTGCTGCCTCTTTAGCCATGCTCGACATCAAAACTATAGTGGTGGATGCCAACTTAGACTGCCCGGACGTCGGTATCTGTCTTGGGAATGGACCATATTATTCTTCAATTCATAATGTACTTGCAGGAAGGGATGAACTTTCCAACGCAGTCTTTGACAGCGGATATGATTTTGACATTATTCCAGGGGATATTTCCTTCAGTGCTATGAAAGATATAGACCTCGAAAATTTAAAAGACATATTAACCAAACTCACACAGGAATATAATGTTGTACTGGTGGATACCCCACCAGGTATCAGCGATGTTGTGACTCTTTCATTGGATGCCTGTGAAAGTATGCTGGTGGTTACCTCGCCTGTTATATCTTCTATCATAGGCGGTTTGAAAATACGGTCTATCGGGAAACGACTCAATACTAAGTGTATTGGTGTTGTTTTGAACATGGCAGGAGACGGGGGTATTATCAGTAGGGAGAATATAGAAAAAACATTTGAATTACCTGTTATTGGTGAAGTTGAATATAATATGGAAGTAAACAGTTATTTAACCGAAGGGGATTTGTTCGTTGTGAGTAATCCTTCTTCCAGTACATCAATATCAATGAAAAAAATAGCTGCTGACCTGATAGGGTATAAACCAGAAGAGACTGAAGAGGTCGAAAGTAAAGATAATACACAAATAAAAAAAATCATCAAAGCTCTGAGAAATTTGTGATAAAACTTCTTTTTTTCTGGTAGGTACCAGAAACAAATATGCTAAAAACAGCTTAATTCAAAAAATATATCGAGATGATGCCTTTGACTGTAGATATAAGAGGGATATACCTCAAAATAAAAAACAAAGTTTTTCTGCAAAATAACACAAGACAAGTATTTAGTTAAACCGAAAAGGGTATAAACCTTTGATAAGAAGAAAGGAGTATAGGCTGCAACCCAATGATTTATAATACAAATTAACGGAGGTCAAATAGCAAAATGAAAACAAAAATCATCATCACCGGCGGAAAATTCCATGAGGTGGGATACCGCCCTTTTCTCCTGGGCATAGCCGAATCTTTAGAGCTAGAAAGATTCTTTGTAGATAACACTTTTGAAGACGACAAAGAGGCTGTCTATGTGCTACTGGACTGCTCTGAAGAAAAAATAAAGACATTCAAGGAGATTGTCAGGTCTAAACTCCCGGAGAACGCTGCTGTCGATCAGATACTCGAAGAGGAGTATACAGGCACAGTAATGAAGACCGAGAACTACTACCGCTATCTATCAGCAATACAAATTTCCAAGATAGTGACCTACGGCGGAAAAATGCTTCAAAAACAGGATGAGACTATTGTAGTTATCAAAGAAGAATCCCACAAAACCAGGAAAACCGTAAGGGAAAAATCTCACAAAACCCAGGACGAACTGAAGGCAGTTATCCAGGAGGAATCTCAGAAGACAAGGGAAACCATAGGGGGAGAATCCAGAATGACAAGGGATACTCTGGTTGAACACCTGAAAAATGATATTGCTGAGATTAAGGAAAAGATAGCGGGTTAGAATACTATCCTGCAATAATGGGTGAAGTTGAGGTTGAGAAATGAATAAAAAACAAGAGGCTCTGAAACAGTTCGTAGAGAAGGTTAAGAATAAATATGACGATAAAATAGAGAGAATCATCCTATTCGGTAGCTATGCTAGGGGAGAAGACAAGGAGGAGAGCGATATAGACGTGCTCGTCATTACTCACGGAGATAGATTTGAAATGCAGAAAAACATCTCTGGGATAGCTGTTGATATATTGCTCAAAATAGGCGTGTATATCTCGGCAAAATCAGTATCGACAGAGGAATATGACTTCATGAAGAAGATTAAAACAGGATTTTATCAGAACATCGCAAGAGAGGGTGTGACTGTTGACTGAAGTCGAAATGCTTATAGGAGAAGCAGAGTCTAAGCTGAGGGCTGCGAAGATTCTATTTGAAAATGGTGAATACAGCGATGCTATAAGCAGGGCTTACTACAGCATGCACTATTCTGCAAGGGCATTGCTCAGCTTAAAAAACATTTATCCAAGAACACATAAGGGTATTATTGCGCAGTTTGGATTAGAATTTGTAAAGGAGGATACTATTGAGGATTTCTACCTTAAATCTATGAGCGCTGCAAGAGAAAGCAGAGAAAGGGCTGATTATGGCATAGGTTACAAATTCACAGCAGAAGAGGCGGAGAACATAATCGAGAACGCAATAGAAAATCTGGAGGTGAAGGATAAATGAAAAAAGTTCTTCTTATAACTGTTGGCACAGGGGTGGGAAAAGATAGGGACAAAGTGGTAGACAGTCTGGCTTCAGGTATTACTGTTTCAATAAAAGTTCATAATCCAAGTAAGACTGTATTTATAGTGACGGAAGAGAGTGAAAGAGATACAATTCCGAAAATATTAGAAAAGACAGGTCTGGGTAAAGAGGATTATGAAATCAAGCGTATAAGTAATATGGAAAATATCGAATCAGTATACAATGAATCCATTGCTTTATTGAGCGAGCTTGCTGGAGAAGGTTTTTCACCAGAGGAGATGGTGGTTGACTACACCACTGGAACCAAGGCTATGAGTGCTGGTGCTGCTATTGCAGCAGTCGCCTTTGAAGTCGAGACATTGAGTTATGTGAGTGGAAAGAGGGAAGGGGGCGTTGTCGTATATGGAACTGAGAGGCCCATCCTTATCAGACCCTACAAGGTAATGGTTGATAGCAAGTTAAAGACAATAGCCAGCCTTTTTAATATAAATCAATTCAATGCCTGTATAGAAATAATTAAGCAGCTCAAAAAAAAGACTGGAGAATCTCAAATACAACACAAACTGTCTTACTACGAAGATTTATGCAAAGGATATTCTTATTGGGATAAATTCGCCCACTCAAAAGGTGCAGATATATTGTCAAAAATAAAGAATATCCCGTCAAAAAACAAGAAATTCCTCGGCAGGCTTTCAAATAGTGATGAAAAAGAGCCGTTTTACATAGCAGACCTACTGAATAATGCTGAAAGGCGATTCAAAGAAGGAAAATATGATGATGCTATGATGCTTTGGCAAGGCTGTACAGAACTGTTGAACTCATAGGTCAATACAGGCTTAGGGTGAAATTTGATATAAATTCCTCAAATGTGGATGTGGATAAGCTTGACTACAGATTGAAGGAGAAGTACGGAAAAATTGAGGGGAAAAATGGAAAAATAAAGCTGGGACTGGCTAAAGATTACGAGCTTCTCGCAGATATGGGTGACGACTCAGGTAAAAAATTCGCTGAAAACAATAGACTCATGGATTTGCTGACGAATAGAAACGAATCCATACTGGCCCATGGGTTAAGTGTGGTTTCGAGTGAAGTGTTTCATGAGCTTTACGGCATAACCCTGGAGTTTGCGAGAATTGTTGTACCAAATATCGAAGAACTTATAACAAATTCTGAATTCCCTAAATTTGAGGAGCTTCATGAAGCTTAAAACTTCTCTTCTGGTATTGAAAACAGATAATACAGTAAAAGAAAATGCTTCCAAATTGAGAGGCTACATTGGAAATAAGTTTAAAGAATATTCCGTACTCCACCACCACATAAAGGAGATGGGCTATCTCTATACCTATCCAAGGGTTCAGTATAGGGTTATTGGTGGTACCGCAAGTATTCTTGGAATAGAGGAGGGGGCGGAGGTGCTGAAGAAGATATCAGACGAGCTGGGTGAGCTATTGCTTAATAACAGCCGCTACAGGATAAAGCAAAAAGTATTTTACGAGCAGGAGGTTGAAGTTAGGCCTTCAGAAAAAAGACAGTACAGATTTGTAATGCCCTGGCTAGCTTTAAACCCTGACAATTACATGGCGTATCAAAACATGAATAATTGGAAGGATAAAAAGGAGTATTTCTCAATTTTATACACCAAAGTAAACAAAAATGTTAACCATGGTGCTTACAAATGAGAGTTAACCTGATAGACCAACTGGCATCCAGAGGAAGCACTTTTACTTTTAAGGAAGTCCATAAAATTCTGGGGTCTGACTATCTTGTAACAAAAGTAATTCTTTCGCGGCTTGAAAAGAGAGGCTGGATAGAAAGAATAGAAAAAGGTAAGTATATGATTATTCCGCTTGGTGCTGAGAAGGGGAAATATACGCTGAATGAATTTGTTATTGGTTCTCTCTTTGTAAAACCTTATGCAATAGCCTACTGGAGCGCTCTTAATTTTTATGGTTTAACAGAGCAGATTCCTCATACAGTCTTTATTCAGACAACAGCAAGGAAGAAAAAGCAGAAGATAAGAATTTTTGGTGTTGATTACAGAATTATAAGAATAAAAGAATCAAAGCTTTTTGGCATTCGTAAGGAATGGATAGAAGGAACGCAGGTGAATATTACAGACCAAGAGAAAACTATTATTGATTGTCTGGATAAACCTCAATATTGCGGTGGAATAATTGAGATAGCAAAAGCATTGAAAAATGGTGAGTTTGATGAGGATAAATTAATTGATTATGCAAGTAAAATTGGAAACTCAGGAGCAATACGGAGATTGGGGTATTTGTGTGATTTACTGCAGATTGATATTCCCCTTCCAGAGATTAACACAAGAAATTACCTCTATCTTGATCCAACTATGCCTCATAAGGGCATAAAAAATGCTAGAAGAAGATTAATCATAAACTTAGATGAAAAGAGTATGGGGGACCTGGAATGATTCCAGAAAGGGAGATAAGAGAAAAGGCAAGGGGATTTGGAGTTCAGGTATCAACCATTGAGAGGGATTATGCTTAGAATTGGATTTTAAAAGGTCTATCAATAATTGATATGGCTCTTAAAGGGGGAACGGGAATAAGAAAAGTGTATTTTGGTGATTACAGGTTTTCTGATGACCTTGATTTTACTCTATTTCAAGTGGTAGGTAAGGAAGAATTGGAAGCATTGATAAAATAATCAGTTAAAAAGGCAAAAGATGAAAGTGGAATCAATTTTAGTGAGGATGTTGGATTTCAGGAAAATGATAACGGCTTTGATATAAATGTTTATTTCCAAATAACACAGAGAAGAGAAAGCAGAACAAAAATAAAAATAGATATAACAAAATCTGAAAATGAAAAAATATTACTGCCCTTGAATACAAAAGATGTAATCCATCCTTACACTGATAGTTTGAAGGCTAAAGTGAAAGTGTATTCTCTTGAAGAAACAATGGCAGAGAAGTTAAGAAGCCTTTTTCAGAGGACAAGACCCAGGGATTTGTATGATGTGTGGTATTTATGGAACAAAATTGATAAGAGTATTGTTCTGGATGTCTTCAAGCAAAAATGTAAATTTAAGCGGGTAAATCTTGATATAAATGAACTTAAAGGCAGAAAAAATGTTTTCAAAAATACCCGGGACTTCTTTGGCAGGGGTGATGAGGGAATATGCTACTATACATTTAATGGAAACAGACAGTAGTTGTAAGTCAAAACAAAAGGAAGAAGAAAAGAGGAAATGTGCAGAAAAGGAAATTAAAAAGTATTTTGGCGATGAAGATAGACAGGGAATCCTCAGATTCTACGATGCACAGATTTTATTATTCCCGGTATCATCCATTCAGGGAACAGTATGGATTACAACAAAGGAACTGCTTGAATACTGGTTTGGAGAAGTAAAAAACCAAAACGTAGATAAACTGCTCATTCAAGAGGATATCAAGGATAGAGCGTATGCAATTAAAGGAATAGACATAGATAAGCCCCTGAATCTTGGGTGGCTATTGCTGGAAGTGAATAGTATAACTGATAATAAAGAAGTTGTCTTACCAGATAATTTAACGAACTTTGTAAAAAGGATTGTTTTAGTCTCGGACAGACTCTTTTCCCAGATAGTAAATGATAATTTAGAGGTAAGAACATCAGTAAAAATAGACCCAGAGACAGGGACTGCCGAAGCAGGGAAATTATTCACCTATGAAGCGATACCAAGAGGCACAGTTTTAGGATTTGAAATATCTTTTGATAAACGCAGAGAAAAAGCAGACAGCATCGAACAACTCATTGAGTCTACTTTCTCATATCTTAAACTACTTGGCATAGGCGGTTTGGGAACGAGAGGATTTGGAAGAATTGAAGTATTTAATGACGCTTCTGAAGGGGGTGATAACAATGAAAAATCTTGATTATCTCTGTATTAAGTATGGTCAGCAAATGGCAAAAGATTCTGAAAATACTATCAGAAATGCACTTGGTGTTTTGCAGGAAGACGGGGTTTACGCAATGTTCCTGTGGCTTGAGAGTAAGGACAGAGAAATAAGAAAAAAGATAATCCCTTTACTAAATGAAGAAGAAATAAAAAAATATCTCCTGAATGATTTTCAAAATTTTCCTGAAGGCTTTATGGAATTCAGTGAAAAACTGAAATACATTGCTAAGGATGTTGACAAACTTTTATTCACGAAAAAGATACTCGAACGGACATTAACCTATGCTTTATACCATGCAAAGATAGGTGAATAAAATGTGGAAAAGGATAGATGTTATATTCTCTTTAAGAAATCCTCTGCACATAGGATTTTTGCCAAGTAAAGGCTCTGTGGTCTCACCTACAAGATATTATGTTCCCGGGAAAAATTTCTGGGGTGCTATAACAAAGAGAACAACAGAAAATCTTTTTAAGGACCCAACCGGAAAAGATTATCAGAAGATGGGAGAGGAAATTAAAAATAATTTTAGATTTTCATATTTCTATCTTTATTATACAGAAATAATTTACATTCCCTCCTATACTGATAAAGGATTAATGTTTGGAGATAAAAACCAAATAGACAGATTAGAATTTGAGCGCAAGTTTGTAGGAAGTAGAGTCTTAACAGAAATAGATAGAAGCTCAGGGACTGCAAAAGACAAAAAACTCCATGAAATTGAATTCATAAAAGATAGATATAAAGATGAGAGAGGGAATATTGAAAAAACAAGACTTATTGGTTGCATCTGGGTTAAAAATATTTGTAAATTAAGGGGAAATAAAGTTAAAGTCAATAACAAAGGGATTTTTGTAGATGACTTTAATTTAATTGAAGAACTAACTTTGGGTGGGGAGCAAAATTATGGATTTGGGTTGGTTGAATTAGAGTCTATTCCAAATGAGAAAATATCCCCTATAAATGACAATTTAAAAAATGAACAAATCAAAATAAATATAGAAGAGAGCGATCCAATTATATCACATATTAAATATGTTAAAAACGTTTCTTTTCAGGGTGACATTGAAATTCTAACGGGTAGGGGGTACAAAGAGACCTCCTCTAAATACAAGAAATCTCCTGGTCAGGAGCTTTCGGAGCCTGGTTATTACTTTGCACCAGGATGTTTCCTGAAGACAGAAAGATTAAAAATAATGACTTTACAGTGGAATGGAATTATGAAATTTGATGATAAAGCCCAAGTTTGACAGTTGAATCCTAGAATAGTGTCATATGACCCTCTTCCTTTTTCTTGAACTATTCAATCGTCACTACATATCTTGGTAACCCCGTGAAGAAACTAATTTCCCTTTATACCCTGAGTATAATTTGAAAAATTCTTCTAAGCTTATTTCAATGTCTTCTCTGATTATTTTACGAGTTCTTTACCTTTAATTACAGGAAGTTTAAACATTCTGAGCTACTTCCAGTTCCCTGAATCCTATAAACTTGTTGAGTTCCTCGACCCTCGTTTATTCAAGGTATAATGTCTATGACTTCCTTTATGTTCTCCAAAGCCTTATCTATGGTTTCACCATAGGAATGACAGCCTTTAAACAGCGGACGGCTCACTATGTAGTACTTATCTTCGTCCTGCTCGATTATTATAGGTAGACGTACTTTTTCCATTTTTGATGTCTCCACTTAAATATGTAGATTTCACATATTAAAGAGATTTCGTTTAAATAGGGATAGTATACACTTCCCTGCAAAGGCCTTTTGAATCAAATTCTGGGTTTTTTTGGTGGCGTGGTTTCACAGGCAAAGATATGTTGGATGTCTGGAAGTATCGCAAAAAAAGACCATAAATTTGAAATCTGTTCAAGAGGAATATGGAAATAAACTTCTTGGAAGATACAATAAACCTGCACAATCAACCCATCGCTAAACTCATAAAAAAAGATTCTAAGAAATACTTCCAGACAATTAAAGAGATAAGAGACATGGAGATATTTCAGTGAGTGTCCATTGTTTTTAATATTCCCCCAGAACTGTTCTGTCAGTTTATCAATATTGTAACGGTACACAGAAAGGAATAGGCTCTGAATAAAATCCTGTTTTTGATTCACCAGTGCTGGGAGAACTGGTCAATTATGCTGCTGTTTTTCTCTATATAAGACTTAGAATTTTGAGAGCATCTTCTGTGTTGCCTTGAGGATGAGAAGTTTCCAGGGAAAAGTATAAAGGAGAACCGAAGGTAGA
>QIGD01000098.1 GCA_003229935.1 Methanobacteriota archaeon
TAATTTTAAGAAAGTGGAGTTGGTAAAATATGGGAAAGGAATACAATTTTAAAATTTGTGAGGTAGGTTTCCTTGCCCAGATTTTCATGAAAATAAACTTCTCCCCTACTACTCCAGATAAATTGCCGGCTTCATGGGCATAGCATTTCTGCTCTTTCCTGCAGGGTCATATATATTCTCATCCTCGCTAAGGTGTACCTCAACCTCTGCCTTTGCCTCCCTTTCAATAAACTCCCTTGCCTCCTCAAGTATAGCCCTCTCATCTATTCTTGCAATAAACCTGAGTCTTTCAGGTTTTCTTGTGTAGTAGGTTATAAGCCCGCTAACCTCCTTACCATGCTTTCTAAGATTCTCTCTCTTCATGAGTTCCTTCATGGCATTCTTCAGTTTTTCCTTACTCATACTGCTAAGAGTCTCAAGAACTTCCCACTTCCATTCTGGCGAGATATAGAGAAATATTTTCTTCGGGGTAATACCTGCAACCTTGATAATATTCTTAATATCAGACAAAAGCTCTGAGAGCATATCTTCGGCAGCCTCTGCCTTTATATTAATTTTATCCTCATTGTATTCAGGCCACTTAGCCAGAGAAATAAAACCGTTTTTCCCCAAAATCCCCCATACCTCCTCACTTATAGCAGGTACATAGGGTGAGAAAAGCTTTACCCAGATTTCAATAGCTTCAAAAACCATGTCCTTCTCTGGCTTATCCCTGCGTAGATACCATCTTATATCTCTCCACACATCAAACAGGCCAGACTGAAGCGCACTCCTTGTTCTTAGCTCCTCAAGATTATCTGTGGTATTTTTAATATGCCTCTGAAGTCTGCTTTCCAACCATAAATCAATATTCTTCCTCTCCTTCCTGAAGCTAAGGCTTGAGGCATCCTTTATCATTGCAAACAAATTCCTCAGGTGTATCTCCATATCCTTTGCAGACTTAGTATTCCAGTCAGGGTCTCTCATTCCCTCACTCGCATAAAGAAGAGAAGCTCTTGTCACACTCGCTCCATTCTCGCGGAGAGCCTTCTTGAGAGTTATAAAATTCCCCTTACTCTTACTCATCTTCTCCCCCTCAATACTCATCATTCCGTTCACACCAATTCTCTCAGGCCACTTGCTCCTGTCAAACAGAACAACATGTTGGAAAATAAAGAAGGTTAGATGGTTTGGTATCAATTCTTTGGCTGAGCATCTTAAATCTACTGGCATCCAGTACTCAAATTCATTGCGCATTTCTTCAAGAAGTTCTGTATTAATATCATACTTTGAGGAAAGTTCTTCAATATTACCATTTCCATAAAAGATATAGTCAAAAACACCCCTGTCTAGCTTACTACCCGGAATTTTCTCAAGATTAAGGTGTTTTGCTATTGTATAGAATGCCATATATATTGTAGAGTCACTCAGTGTTTCAACCTTCCACTCCTTATCCCATGGGAGAAGCGTACCTAGGCCTGTTTTTCGTGCACAGGCTTTGTCTTCAAGCCATTCTATTGTGTTCTCAAAATTAGCTCTTGCCTCAGGTGGATAAATTTTAATATCCTGCAGAGCTTCTCTAACCTTTGCTTTCCACTCTTCATTGCTGTAGTTCAGAAACCACTGGTTTTTAAGTATCTTAACAACACATGTCGTGCCGCACCTGCACCTTACCATTTCAAGAAGCTCATACATTTTGTCTGCAATATGTAAAGCAATAAAATCCTCAAGAAGCTGTTTCTTTATCTCATTAACTTTAAGTCCGGAGTACTTTCCTGTAATATTTCCAAGGATACCCTTATAGAACTCCTGTTTATAAATTATCTCAGTAGCCTTCTCAAGCTTTGCATCTTTCTGATTCTCAATACCCATCTCTTCAACTAACTCTATGGCAGGATGCTCGCCATGCTCAGGGGTTTTTATCAGAGATATGGGCTTTATTTTCATAAGAGATTCTTTAGTAATCCCATATTTTTCAGCCTCATCAGGATTTTCCTGAATGTCCTTCAGAGCCATATAATCATAGGGAGCGTGAGATGGCACTGACATCACAACACCTGTGGCATTGTCAGGCCTGACAAAACCTGCAGGAAGAATTATGATTTCCCTACCCTTAATAGGCTCTCTACAAACCTTTCCTATTAACTCTCTTCCCATAAAGCTGGAAATTATCTCAACGCCATCCTTCTGTTCCTTTAACTTTGGCACAGCCTCTCTGCTCACTATCCATCTTTCTCCAGCAATATTTATTTTTACATATTCTACATCAGGGTTTATCCACATATTTGTAACACCAAAAATAGTCTCTGGCCTGAGAGTTGCAGCAGGAAGAAAGGCATCCCCAAACTCGAACTTCAGGATAATAAACTCGGTTGGACTTGCTCCTTCACCCTCAAGCCTATCATGGTCACCAGTTGGACTCTCATCATTGGGGCACCAGACCACAGGGTGAGTTCCCTTTCTGACATAACCTTTATCTCTCAGTGTCAGATACTGCCACTCTATAAATCTATCAAATTGCTCATGCAATGATGTGGTGGTGAATTCCCTGCGCCAATCTATACTGTGTCCAAGCTCAATCAGGCTCTTTTTAGAATCATTGATATAATATCTTGCCATATATTCTGGAGATATAAACTTTTTTATTTCTTCCTCGGGCACTTCATCTATATCCCTGAAAATCCTTATCTGAGACTCATCACCCTCAGCCACTCTCTTTGCTGCTCCAGCTATAGGCTCACCTGTGATATGCCATGCCCAAGGAAACAATGTGTTGTAGCCCTGCATTCTCTTAAATCTTGCCCACACATCCACCCTTGTGGAGGTAAAGGCATGACCCAGATGAAGAGGGCCATTCATATATGGAAAAGGAAAGGTGGCAAAAATTTTCTCTTTATCTCCAATATCAGCTTCAAAGATTTTCATCCTGTTCCATTTCTTTGCCCATTTGCTGTCAATTTCTCTGAGCTCAGTCATTATGACACCTCATTAATTTTGAAAAAGGCAGCTCAACCTCTGAACTTTGGTCTCATAGAGAGCCTTTCTGGAAGAGGAATATTCATAAAGGGCTTGTTCTCATTTTCACCCTCAATTAGCTCTGCCAGCTCCTCTCCTGACAGAGTTATTTGCTCACCACTCTTTCTGAGCCTTACAGTAATATTTCTATTCTCTTCTTCCTTTGCACCAACCACAGCAATATAAGGTATCCATTCCTTTTCCCCCTTTCTTATCTTCTTGCCCAGTGTGTCGCCTTCATCATCAATGTCAACTCTTACCTTTTTTTCCCTGAAAAACTCAAGAATATCCTCAGCATAACTCATATTCTTCTCACTGACAGGTATAATTCTGAGCTGGGTTGGAGATAGCCATATAGGAAAAGAAGGTTTCTCACCCCTCAACGATTTCAAATATTCCGTTTCGAGAATAGCATAGAGATTTCTGTCTATGCCACCAGATATACTGGCATGCAGCAGAAGAGGGTGCTCACCTTCACCTTTCTCATCAACATAATTTATATCAAAACGCTCTGTATTTTCAACATCTATCTGTACTGTGCTCAGTGTTGCAGCCTTGTTCAGAGCATCATTAATAGAAAACTCAAATTTCATTACAAAGTAGAAGAAACGCTCTTCCCATATCTCTACAAGAATAGGCTTACCCACAAGCTTTGCCATTTCAACTGCAAAATCTCTATTTTCATCATAAAATTCCCTGACAAAACGGATAGCCACATCATAATCAATGCTGATATCCTCCATCCATCTCATACTCAGCCTGTACTGCCTCAGAAACTCGTCTCTTGCCTGAACCATATCCCTACATAAAGTATGCATATCAGGCATGGTAAAAGTTCTAAGGCGCTTTAAACCAGCGAGCTCGCCACTCTGTTCCCTTCTAAAGGAGTAGTGAGTGAGTTCATAGAGGCGGAGAGGTAAATGCCTGTAGCTTATTGTCATGTCATGCATCATTAAGTATTGCCCGAAACAGGCTGCAAAACGCAGAAAATACTCCCTGTCATCACTCTTGACAACATATTGCCTTGCAGGAAACCTGTTAAGATAACTGCTAAGCTTTTCATGAGCATAATCATACATTATAGGAGTTTCCACTTCCATAGCACCATAATCCCTGACAATATTTGAGACATGCTCTTCAAGGAGTCTCTTTATAAAGGTACCTTTGGGATACCATCTTAAATTACCTTGGTCACTGGCAGGCTCGTGGTCTACAAGCTCCAGGTCCTTCATCAGCCTTATATGAGGAGGCTCCTTATTCATAATCCTCGTGCCAGAGGTTTCATATTCATAGAAAATTTTGAGGCTTTCATATTCTGTGAAATCAAATTCCTCTGCTGGTATATTGTCACCTTCAGGTGTTAAAACATACCAGCTCTTTTTCAATCCCTGCTCAGCCTTAAGAGCACGGTTCTCCTTCTTTTCCTCCTCAACCCTTATTTCCCTTGAAAGTTCACTCATTGGATGCCCCTTGCATCTCAATTCAAATGCCTTATACCAACCAAAAGGTGCCTTGATAACCTCATAATCCCTCTCTTTAAGCTTATTTCCAATCAGCCTGATAACAGCTATAGCAAAATCAGGCTTTGATAGGGAAGAACTGAGATGAGCATAAGGATATAACACTATTCTCTGAGCCTTTACCTTTGAATAAATATCGAGAATTTCCTCGGTTGCCTTCTCAGCTATTTTGTCTTTTGCTTTCTCATCCTCTTTTTCAACAGCAATAAAGACAGCAAGAGCCTCTTCTGCTCTACCATGCCTCTTCTCTTCTGGCACATCTTCGGCTATTTTTGTTTTCTGTTTTGCTATGAATTCTATATAATCTGTATGCAGAATGAGGAGCTTCATTATTACACCTCTCATTAGTTAATCTTACAGTTAATGTGAACTACCCACGACTAAATTCGTTGGTTTCCTGAGTCATATGTGTATTTAGTGCTAGACCTAGAACAGGCATCAAATCGGTGTATCCCAACCCTACTTTTTTCATTCCTCTGTGTAATATATTTATTGCAGCATTAACGTGTCTATCAAGAACTAACCCACAGTAAGGGCAGTGATGTATTTTAATATTGAGGTTTTTCCTGACTATTCTACCACACCTGCTACACTCTTGAGACGTGTTTTTAGGATTTACAAAGGTTACTACTTTACCAGCCCATTCTGCCTTGTACGCAGTAAATGATTGTAACATATTCCATGACACGTCTGATATACTTTTAGCTAAATGATGATTTCTCATCATATTTTTTATCTTCAAATCCTCAAAGGCTATAAAATCGTATTTTTCCACAAGTTTCTTGCTAAGGTTATGATGAAAGTCCATTCTTTGCTGTCTGACATGTCTGTGAACCTTAGCCACTTTAATTCTCTGCTTGT
>QIGD01000099.1 GCA_003229935.1 Methanobacteriota archaeon
ATTGCGTCAAGGCATAGGTCAATCTGTTGCAGACAGAGATGTAACAGAAGGGAACACTGATATCCCTAAAGAGGCAACTCCAAGAACGATGGAGACCTCAGAACCCCACGAACTTTATCTTGGGAGTATGTCAGGCAACTCAGTTCAATAAAAAAGAACATGGTGGAAATATGGGCTGTGTATATAGAAATGATGAATCCTGCAATCTTAAAGGATGCGACTGCATAGCTGCTGAGTTGAATGAGTTTACTCAGGAGTATGAAGTGGATTATTTAAAGGAGCAGGAATGCAGTAACTTTAAAAGTGATTCTCCTTTTGGTTTTGATATATTCTCGGCAAATAGGGATAAGGAAGAGAAAAAAGCTAGGGTGAATATAAAGATATTCGGTCAAACTGTACCCTATCAGTGCTCCACAGGTGGCTGCTCGGTGCCAGATTCTCCAGATGTGGATGCCGAACTTCTTCAGGGGTTATTCGATACAAAGTTTGGTCATGGCGTTATAAATGTGGAATTTTTAGACCTTCTGGGACAAGAAATTGATAAGTATCCAGATATTATTGACCTCGTTTACAATCAGGGAAATAAAAGTCCAATTGTTACTATTAACAGTGAAATCATGTTTATAGGTGATATTCCTGTGGAAAAAATCAGAAAAAAACTTGAAAGATTTGGGTTTGAATAGTGAATTATAATTTTCTAACCTTTCGTTACTAAAAATCTTTAACTTGTTATTAGAATCTTGAAGGTTAATCCAGAGGTGGTTCAGTGAGCTGCGATAATGAAGAGGATGTCAATAAGAGGATAGAAGAGCTGGAGAGAAAGCTCAAAGATGCGGAGAGCAGAGCAGAAGATTATTTAAATCAGCTTAAATATATGAAGGCTGATTTTGAGAACTACAAGAAGAGAGTTTTAAAGGAGAATAAAGAGGAAGTTAGAAAGGAAATTGAAGCTTTTGTTGTTAAACTTCTTGATGTTCTCGATAATCTTGAGAGAGCCCTTCTGACTGCGAGAACCACAAGGAAGAAAAAGGCACTTGTAGATGGCATAGAGATGGTACATAGAGAGTTTTTCGATATCCTTAAAAAGGAGGGGCTTGAGGAGATTGAAGCTCTGGGAAAATCTTTTAACCATGGTGAACACGAGTGTCTTGCTGTTGAAGAACTTGATAATTGTAATGACGAGGAAGTCATAGAGGTCTTTCAGAAAGGGTATATACTCGACGGCAGGGTTATTCGTTATTCAAAGGTAAAAATAGCAAAAAAGAGGTGATATTATGGCTAAAATTATTGGAATTGATTTGGGCACAACAAATTCCTGCATGGCAGTGATTGAAGGAGGAGAACCAAGTGTTATTCCCAATGCTGAAGGTGGAAGAACAACACCGAGTATGGTGGGATTCTCCAAGAAAGGAGAGCGCCTTGTTGGCGTGGCTGCCAAGAAGCAGGCAATTGCAAATCCCGAGAAAACAGTATTCTCAATTAAAAGATTTATAGGAAGGAAATGGGACGAAGTTCAGGATGAAATAAAGAATGTACCATATAAAGTTGTCAGAGGTTCAAAGAGTGATGTGCGTGTTAAGATAGATGATAAAGAGTATACAGCACAGGAAATTTCTGCGATGATTCTTCAGAAGCTCAAAAGTGATGCTGAAGGATATCTTGGTGAGAAGATAACCCAAGCTGTCATAACTGTACCTGCTTATTTTAATGATTCTCAGAGGCAGGCTACAAAAGATGCTGGAAAAATTGCTGGTTTAGAAGTTCTGAGGATAATAAATGAGCCTACAGCTTCAACACTTGCCTATGGTCTTGACAAGCAGGAAGAACAGAAGATACTTGTTTATGATTTGGGTGGTGGAACTTTCGATGTGTCAATTCTTGAAACAGGGGATGGTGTATTTGAGGTTAAGGCTACCTCAGGAGATACACATCTGGGTGGAGACGATTGGGACCAGAGGATTATGGATTATTTGATTGACGAGTTTAGAAATGAAGAGGGTATTGATCTCAGGAAGGATAGAATGGCACTTCAGAGGTTGAAGGAAGCTGCTGAGAGGGCAAAGATAGAGCTTTCGGGTGTTACTCAAACAGAAATAAATCTTCCGTTCATTTCTGCTGGGAGTGATGGTCAGCCCAGGCACATGAATATAACTCTTACAAGAGCAAAATTTGAAGAGATGACCCATGACCTGCTGGAGCGCACAGTAGGACCCATGAAGCAGGCACTGAAAGATGCCAAGCTTTCCCCTAATGGTATTGATAGAGTTATACTTGTTGGTGGGTCTACAAGAAAGCCTCAGGTTCAGAAGCTTGTGAAAGAATTCTTCGGAAAAGAACCATATAAGAATATAAACCCCGATGAGTGTGTTGCCATAGGTGCTGCAGTTCAGGCGGGTGTGCTTGGTGGAGAGATAAAAGATATTCTTCTGCTTGATGTCACTCCTCTCAGTCTGGGCCTTGAGACATATGGCGGGGTTTTCACAAAGATAATTGATAGAAACACAACAATACCTACAAAGAAAAGCCAAGTTTTTACAACGGCTGCAGACAACCAGACTTCAGTTGAAGTCCATGTGCTTCAGGGTGAGAGAGCCCTCGCCAATGGCAACCACTCTCTGGGCAGGTTTATGCTCATTGGAATACCCCCTGCTCCGCGTGGCATGCCTCAGATTGAGGTTACCTTTGATATTGATGCCAATGGTATTATGAATGTGTCTGCCAAGGACCTTGCCACTGGTAAGGAGCAGAGTATAAAAATTACTGCCACCACAAACCTTAGTGAGGAAGATGTGAATAAGAAAATTAAGGAGGCAGAGCGCTTTGCAGATGAGGATAGGGAAAGAAAGGAAGCCATAGATGCAAAGAATGAAGCAGAAAGCCTGATTTACACTGCGGAAAAAACTCTTGAAGAGTTCAAAGATAAAGTAAATCCTGAAGTGAGAGAGAAAGTTGAGGCTTCTGTTAAGGAGCTTGAAGAAGCTATAAAGGTTGAGGATATAAGCTCTCTTGATGCAGCAACAGTTAAGGAAAAGTCAGATAGCCTGAGAAATACTCTTCAGGAAATTGGAGCAAGTATGTATCAAAGTGCACAGAGTGCTGCAGGAGCAGAAGAGAGTGCTGAAGGAGTAGAAGAGAGTGCTGAAGAGAACGGTAGTGAAACCAAGGACGAGAAGGTAGTGGATGCAGAGTTCGAGGATGTAAAGGATAGTGAGAAATGAAGAAGGATTATTATGAAATCCTTGGAGTGAACAGGGATACCTCCAGTGATGAAATAAAGAAGAAATACAGGAAGCTTGCCCTGAAGTATCACCCAGATAAGAACAAGAGTCCCGAGGCAGAAGAGAAGTTTAAAGAGATAAGTGAAGCATATGCTGTGCTCAGCGATGATGAGAAGCGTAAGCTTTATGATACGTATGGACACGAGGGGATAGACTCAAGATTCAGCAGAGAGGATATCTTCAGCGGTGTAAATTTTGGAGATGTCTTTTCAGAAGGCTTCGGCGACTTTTTTGATTTTATTTTTGGCGGAGGTGGTTTAGGAAGGAAAGGTAGAAGGCCAAGAAGAGGTTCTGACTTAAGGTTTGACTTGGAGATTACTCTTGAAAAAGCCTTTAAGGGCGGTAAAAAGCTTGTGAGCTTTTCAAAGCTTGAGACATGTAAAGTGTGTGGTGGTACTGGAGCAGAGAAAGGTTTGAAGAAGCAGTGCAAAAAATGCAAAGGCTCTGGTAATATCAGTTTCACAAGGCAGACACTTTTTGGTGTGGTTTCTCAGTACGCTACCTGCCCCAGCTGTAAAGGTTCTGGAGAGATAATAACAAACCCCTGTAAATCCTGCAATGGTAGTGGAAGAGTTCAGGTTGTAAGGAAGCTGAAGATTAAAATCCCAGCAGGTATAGAGAACATGGCAAGGCTCAGGATAGAGGGTGAGGGCGAGCCAGGAGAGGTAGGAGCGCCTCATGGAGACCTATATGTTGTAGTACACATCAAGCCTCATGAGTTCTTCAGAAGAGAGGGTAGTGACCTCCTCTGCGATATAGATATAACTTTCTCTCAAGCGGCTCTTGGGGCTGAAATTGAAGTTCCAGCTCTCGATAGAATAGCAAAGCTTAAAATTCATACGTCCACTCAGACACACACTGTTTTTAAAGTTAAAGGTGAAGGTATGCCATATATGAACAGCTCTAGGAGAGGAAATCTATACGTAAGAGTTATTGTTAAAACTCCTGAGAAAATTACCCCTGAGATGAAGGCTATTTTTGAAAAAATGGCAGAACAGGAGAAAAGAGTCAACAAAGGCTTATTTGAGACGATTGCCAAAGGGGTTAAAGAAGCTTTCAGTTAAGTGGAATTTTATCCTGACTTTTGTAATGGAGCCAAGATTGACTCCCAGAAAAAATACATAGGACTCAAAGCATTCGTGATCATATTAAAAAAGCGATGACAAGTCCATCACGTTTTTTTGTCCCACACTCATTCTCTACGATAAAGATATATATCTCTTTGTTAAAGTTCTTGTTAGTGTTGAGGTATGCAGGTTGAGATGATTGAAATCCAAGGGAAAAAGGCACTGGGTGTAGTTATAGAACTTGGTAAAGCTCCTATAGTGTTCATCAGGGCTGACCTTGGTTTTATAATGTGTGGGTTTCTTGACATATCTGTTGCCAATAATATAGGCAAAACCTGTGCTAAGGTCATGGGAGTGGCCTGCCTCGTGAGAGACAGGGGTAACAGATTGATTAGGAGGCATTGAAGAATGCAGAAGTTATTGGTAGAGTTTAATAACACACTAGAGGATGCTCCTAAAGTTCCCTGCTCTGTAAGTGGGACATTAAACAGAGACAAAAGTCTTAGTGTGCCCTGCATAGTACTGGCCAATAACAACTCCGAAGAGGACCTGCACTCTGGCAAGAGTAGGCAGTACTTGAGAGTTTCTGCGTTAAACATGCATAAGAAACCAATACCTAATAGTAGTGCTAGGAACAGTGAGCAGGTTGAAATACCTGCTGGTTTAGACTGGATTAAAAATTATTATACAAATTTTAAAATATGTGAGGTAGGGTAATTCCTCCACCCATTGAAATGGGTGGTCCCATTACCCAGATTATTATGAAACTTGGAGTATGGCAAGGCGTCAATCACCCACGACTAAAGTCGTGGGCTTGCCTCGTGAGAGGCAAAGGTAACAGGTTGATTAGGAGGCATTAAAATATGCAGCAGTTATTGGTAGAGTTCAAGAACACACCAGAGGATGCTCCTCAAGTCCTCTGCTCTGTAAGTGGGGCATTAAACAGAGAGGAAAC
>QIGD01000100.1 GCA_003229935.1 Methanobacteriota archaeon
AACTCAAACCTTTTGGAGGTGATATTAAGAATATTCTGAATGTTGTAAAGTATAATTTTGCAAGGTCGAATTTTCAAAAGATAACTGTTTTTAGAGTTGAACCAAAAATAGGTATGATTGTGGAAATCACCTCTATCTCCTAAGGTAATCATTATGACAGAACTGAATGATGCAATAAAGACCAATCCACATCTGGGAAAGTATATTCATACTTATAAGAAGAGAAAAGGTAGAATACCTGAATTTGTATCAACTTTATCCAGTGATATGAAAGATTCTTCAAAAATTAATTTTATATATCCTGTAGGTGACCCTATCTTTATCCATGTTATAGGTACAAAGGAAGGAGTTTTATACAATGCAATTGAGCCGAGGATTGATAGTTTTGAAGAAGAGAAGAGATATAACAGAGTACTGGATAAAATCTTGGAGATGGCTCCTTATACAGAGGAGGCTTCTGAAAATTACAATTTTTCAGAAAATTTAAAGAAACTCTATGATATGTCTGTAAGTGTTAATGGGAAAAAATCTTTCTTTCAGTCTAAAGTAGAGTTGAGCAGTGAGGAGTATAAAAAGTTCTTATATTTGGTTGAGAGAGATATAATTGGAACAGGGCAGATAGAGCCGCTCATAAGAGACCCATATATTGAGGATATTTTTGTCATTGGGCCAAAAAATACCAATATTGTACACAAAATTTTTGGAACTGCTTATACCAATATAGACTTTGGTGATGATATTAAACTTACTGAGTATCTCAAGGGTATGGGGGAGAGGATAGGGAGACCTGTTAGTGAGGCATCTCCAATTATTGACGGTAGTCTTCCTGACGGTTCTAGAATCAATATAATATATAGTGTTGATGTTAGTAGAAAGGGTTCGAGCTTCACCATAAGGAAATTTACTTCCGTTCCCCTGAGTATAGCTCAGCTTGTCAGTTGGAACACTCTGTCTTCAACAGAGGCAGCCTATCTCTGGTTATGTCTTGAATATGGATTGAGTGTATTCGTATGTGGAGAAACAGCAAGCGGAAAAACTACTACTCTTAATTCTATGCTGACCTTTATTAAACCTGATGCAAAGATTTATAGTGCAGAGGATACTGCTGAAGTTATAGCACCTCATAAAATCTGGCAGCAGTTGGTTACGAGAGATAAGGGACCTATTGAAGGCAGAGTAACTCTTTTTGATTTGCTCAAAGCTGCCCTGAGGTCAAGACCAAACTATATAATTGTGGGAGAAATTAGAGGTGAAGAAGGTGCAATAGCTTTTCAGGCAATGCAAACAGGTCATCCAGTAATTTCAACTTTTCATGCTTCCTCAGTTAAAAAGATGATACAGAGATTTACAGGGCATCCAATAAATGTACCTATAACCTTTATTGATAATCTTAATGTTGTTCTTATCCAGCAGGCTGTCTACAGAAAGGGTAAATTTCTAAGGAGAGTTACATCACTGGAGGAAATAGAGGGATATTATGAGGAACTTAAGGGAGTAGCAACAAGAAGAATCTTTGAATGGGATTCTGTAAATGATACTCATGTATTCAGAGGATTGAATAATAGTTATGTGCTCGAAGATAAAATAGCCAGAACAGCCGGTTATGAAGACCCAAGAGAGATATATGATGAGTTGTTCATGAGAGCAAGAATCATTGAGGGAATTATAAGGGAGGGTCTTACTGATTATAGCGATGTGGTGAAGACAATTAAAGCCTTCTATATCAATGGGATTGATGGTATACCGTTCAGAATATGAGGGGAATTTATGGGTATAAAACATGAAATAAATATGAGCCCTAGGAAGTATTTTACAAAAATAGTGTTTCCTTCTCTTATACTCTCGACTTTGGTAGCTGTTGTAATATATGTTAATCTGGATAGAGATTCAAGTTCTTTTAAATTTGTGGCCTTTTTTATTCCTATTATAGGGATTATGTACTCTGTTATTTATCCCACTCTGAAAACTGACAGAAGAAAGAATGAAATAGATTCAAAGGCTCACTTTTTTATAACAGCTTTTGGTGTTCTATCAAAGTCAGATGTAAATAGAAAGGCTATCCTCAGGATGATTTCAGAGAAAAAAGAGCTTGGATATCTGGCAACCGAAATTTATAAACTTTATATTCTTGTGGACAGATGGAATCAGAGTATTTCCAAAGCATCCAGATTTCTATCTAAAAGGACACCCAGCAGGACCTTTTCAGATTTTCTTGATAGATTCGCACATTCTCAGGATAGTGGGGAAGATATGAATAAATTTCTTTATAAAGAACAGGAGACTGTAATGAATGACTATTCAACCTACTATAAAGGGGCACTTTATGAAATAGACCTTCTTAAGGAGATGTACAGTGCTGTTCTGCTTTCTCTGGTATTCCTCATGGCTTTTGTGATAATTATACCTCTGTTGATGGGTGGAAATCTAGTAAGAATGATCGTTTATATCGCTATATTTTTTATGATGGTGGAAATAGCTTTAATTTACTTTGTGAAGTCTGTAACTCCCTATGATCCTATATGGCATTCTCGTGATATAGTAACAAGAACCGATAGAAAGCTCCTCTTTTCCTTTATACTCTCTCTTGTAGGCTGTGTTTTTGTGGGTATAATAATTCATATAACACAAAATACAGGATTTACAAAGAAAGTACCATTTCAGTTTTTAATTTCTTTTGCCATGTCTCCTCTTTTATATTCTGGGTTTATTTCAAGGAGAGAGGAAAATGTAGTTAAAAGAAAGGATAATAATTTTTCCAGCTTCCTTCGCACTCTTGGTAGTTCTGCCAGTGCAAGAGGAGGGCTTATCTTGGAACCTCTTTACTATCTGACAACCCATGACTTTGGACCTTTAACTGGAGATATAAAGAATTTATATAGAAGACTCTCTCTCAGAATTGATGGTATTAAAAGCTGGAACTTTTTCAGTGCTGAAACTGGCAGCTATCTTATAGATATTTTTTCAAAACTGTTTGTTGAGAGTATTTCTCTGGGTGGTGAAGCTGGTGATGTGTCAGATATTATATCTTCCAATTTCAGCAGAATACTCACTCTTAGAAAGCAGAAATTTCAGGTTACTTCAAGTTTTATAGGGATTGTTTATGGAGTTACAGCTGGTATGGTTTTCTCCATGACAATATCATTTACAATAGCACAGGTGATAAACAGTCTGTATATGGGGCTTAATGTTAATGCAGGTGCTCTCAGTGGAATACTTTATACGACCTCTCCTTCCAGTCTTCAGATTGTCTCATTTATAATTTTTACAGTTTTTATAATTCACAGTTTGTTGTCTGCAGTGCTCATTAGGGTGATAGACGGTGGGCATTATTTAAATTCTCTTATACATTTTGTTTTTCTTCTATGGACCTCTGCAATTGTAATGTTTATTTCAGAAAAGGTCGTTACCTCACTTATATCAACAACTATATGATATTTTATCGATTTTATGCCTGTTCGAGGTCAAGCACAAGATAAACCTATGACTCAGGAAGCCCACGACTTTAGAGGCTCTTCCGTAATCAAAAATACTACGAGAAATAAGCTAAATTTAGCCATCATTATCTAAAATAAGCAGTCTTTATATTACTGAGAGTAATTGTCGGACAGCCTCTTTAGTCGTGGGTAGTTCACCAACAAAATAATCATAAAAATTCCTAATCAATTATCCCAGGGACCTGTTTGAGAGTTTCTATAATGTCTTTCTTGGAGAAGGGCTTTACTATATAATCTATAATACTTCCAACATCTTTTCTCTGTAGGGATTTATTGAGGGGATGAACTGTGAAAATTGATACAGGAATATCTTTGTACATCTTTTTTATTTGAACCAATACTTCCCATCCTGACATCTCAGGCATAAAAAGATCAAGAAGAATAAAATCAGGTTTCAATTTCTTAAGGAGGTCTAATGCCTCTTTTCCATTACTGGCACTTATTACTTCAAGTCCATCCGGTTCAAGCATTCTTTCTACCAGATGGGCAATATCAACCTCATCATCTACTACAAGTATTTTCGCTGCCATATTTTATACCTATTTAGTAATATAATAAACATAACTTATAAGTTTGACTTTTCTAATATCGAAACATAATTTAGAACTTGATTATAAGATAATCAGGTTATACGAACATTAGATGTTTTCTTCTAGGCTTCTGGATATAAACCCAATTATTTTTTTCTGAGCATTTAAATATTCTTTTATTTTTCTTTCAATATAATCATCGCTTTTTTCTGTAGGTACGTAAAGCTTAGTTTTATTGTCAGATTTTATTACTACCTTTAAATATCCATCTTCTTTCATTGAATAAAGAATTGGATAAACTGTTCCTTGGCTGAGGAAAATATTGAAGTTTTGTACAAGACTTTTTATCACATCAAAGCCGGACATGGGCTTGAGTTTCAACATTGAAAGTATGATTATAGGTAGAGCTTTTTTTATACTCTGTTCCATCACCTCTAAAGGAATTACCTCGATATTTCCAGAGGGAAAAATATCATGTTCTGGTGTGTTAAAGAAGAATATTGAATGTTCACCATCATGTGTGCTGATTATAGCTTTATGATGGAGCTTTGTGATTGTTTCAATAGAATTCTGTTCAATATAATCCATATTATAGGAGCATATCGATGTTAATGCAATACCTAAACTTGAAGAATGAAGTTTTTCCTCAAAATTCATAATCTCTTTTATAATCTCTTTTCGAGGCCTTTCAAAGTCAATAATGAGGTATATACCGCTGTAGTTATTCTTTTTACTATAATTATTATATTTTTCTATTTCAGAGTATAATGTATTTAAGTCTCCAAGTTTCAGCATTTTTATATTTCCTCTGATAATCTGGATTTCTTTGAATTCTTCCTTTCCATTAAAATCTCCGAATTCGAATTTATTTTTCTTTCTTGAGAAGGCATATATGCATAGCATTTTGTTATCCATACCTGATTGAAAGAAGGAATTGTAAAAAGAGTATCGCCGCTTTTCTTTTGTATCATAAAGATAAAGCCCATGAGAACCCAAATGAAAATTTGAAAATATAAGAAGTTTTCCACCCTTATTCTTAACTGACCTATAACTCTGCCTCATGAAATACCACCTGACAAATATTCTGTTTCTCTTTTTGAAGAGAATCTTTTAAGGAACTAATGCTATTCATGAAAATCTGGGCAAGGAAACCTACCTCACAAATTTTAAAATTGTATTCCTTTCCCATATTTTACCAACTCCACTTTCTTAAAAATAATATCAAATATTTTTCCTGTTTTG
>QIGD01000101.1 GCA_003229935.1 Methanobacteriota archaeon
CGAAGATGTATTTATAATAGATTTTTACGATACACCCCTTTATAACAAAGAAAAACCACAAGGAGTGAGGATCCTTTTACCTGTCCGTATAACAAAACAAATTGTAAAGAAAATAGAAAAAGCTATAAAATCTCACGAACAAAGATTTGACGAATCAAGTAAGAGTCAGATACAAAAGATTTAGCGATTATGCAGAGTAGTCCTTTCTTTTTTCCTTGTTTCAAAACCCTACTATGATAAGTGTAGACTGTAGATATTCCAAGTCATTCCAGTGATAGCTCTACGATGCAAGGGATAACAACGAAATAAAGAGAATTTTCTCTTTTTTTTTTCTGTTCTATGGCATTACAATTTGATAGGCAGAAAGCCAACGGCTTCAGTCGTGGGAATATGTAACCTGCTATTTTCTAAAATTTATGAAACTTTCTTTGAAGATAAAGAGAACCTTCTATTTCTTTTTTAGATATTTTTATTATTTATGCCAGTTCTTTCAGTTCTCTGATTCTTTTATATACTTTCTAATATCTCAAAGTATTTTATGAATGAGAAGAAAATTAATCCATACACTTTATCGCTACTTCTGAGTGCCATAGCTTTAGGGCTTGGCATTCTAACGATGATAGGGGCATATTCTATTTTATATTCTAAGAGCCTCGCATTAGCCACAGCAGTTCTCTTTGCTATAGCTATATTACTAGCCAGCCAGGGAGATTATATAATAGGAGTTATCAGTAGTGCCCTATTTGGTAGGGCAATGTTTATAGAAGAACCAGTTGAATTGCAAAACGACCTTGTTCTAAGGCAAAATGGTGATAAATATATTGCTATGAGTCTTCTGAAAGTTATCCCTACAGAAGTTTATATAGATATGGCTGATGCTGAGAAACAGAATTATCTTAACAGCATCTCAAGTTTCCTCATGAGTGTTAGAGAGCCTGTCATGATGGGTGCTTTTGCACTCCCTATTGATCCCTATTGATTTGAAAGAAGTGATTGACAGACTGAAAGAAAAAGATGCTCATTTGAGAAAAGAAGCAAAAAAAGCTAAAGAAGAGAAAGACGATATAATGAGAACAAGTGTAGAAGATGATCGAAAATACCTTAGGAATATTATGAAAAGAATAGAAAGTACTGGAGCGATTTCTGTTGTATACTTTGTTACTGTGAGTGGGGAAGGATTCACAAAAGAACTTGCAATTGCTGAGGTTGAAAGAAAAAGAGATTTGCTTATGAATTCTATGAGAGGCGTCCTTGGTGCTCAGTATATCGATGTATTGAGAGGTAGAAAATTGTTAAGATTTTATCAGATGTTGCTTGCCGTGCCTACCTCTTTCGAAGAGCCACTTTTTTATGGGGTTTAAAGCCCACGTTACCTAAAGAGAAGCTTCTCTTTTTTTCATGAAATTTTCTGATTCTTTTATATATATCCTATAGAATCCTGACATATGTTGGAAGCATTGCAAAAAAATTAGAAGAAGGTTGAAGAAATGGATAAGAAACAAGTTTTTGAAAGTCTTATTGAATATATGTTTGATGACGTCTATTCAACTTTTGAGAGGCGTGTTGAGCTTCATGATGAAATAGATGATACCCTTGAGATTTTTGTTTCTAAGGATGAGGTGGTTGAGAAGATAAGAAACTTTTTCAGGAAAATGAAAGAGGACAAAGCCCTCTAAGGAGGTAAAAAGGGGTTACTTCCATGATGAAGAAAGAATATTAAAACAAAATGGCGGAAGGCTGCTGGATGTCTAACCCATTTATAAATAGACCTATGGAATTATGCACCGGCTACACTCCTAAATTTTGTAAGAAGCTACATCCAATAGGTTATAAAATCAATGAGTTAGGTGCCCCACTAAAAGATGAGGTGAGACAATGTGGAAAAAAATCCTTTGCAGAATAATGATTCACAATTGGACTAATATTACTCTTGTGGCAATCCCATACCGAAGGATTATCATGCAGGAATGTAGAAGGTGTGGAAAGACAGAAAGGATAAATTATTTCACACTTGTCAGGTCTGCTTATAAAGGGGAAATCTAATGTTATTCCAGAACACCAAGGACCACCCGCATATTCTTCAGATTCTCTGTGGGGATAAAACAGAGACAAGGAGACAAGCTAAAAGGTGGGTAATGAGAGTGGGAGGAGTATATCCTGTTCACGATGCAGGCGATGGGTTATTTCAAAGGAAAGAAGATGCCATCTGCTTCATAAAATGTACTGCAAGATGGGAAGAAAAGTTAGGAGATCTCACAGAAGAATCAGCATGTCGTGAAGGGCTGTACTCAAGAGAAGAATTTTTTGAAGTATGGGAAGTAATTAATAAGAAACTCGATTTAAATGAAAAAATTAGAGTATACAGGTTTGAACTTTTGATGAGGAAGTCAATCACACCTCCCTCTCAGAATGGGCTTGTTCCGTGAGGGATAAGAGCAATTGGTTGATTAGGAGGCATTGAAGGATACAGCAGTTATTGGTAGAGTTCAAGAACACACCAGGGGATGCTCCTCAATGCCCTGCTCTGTAAGTGAAGCATTAAACAGAGAGGGAACTCTCAGTGTGCCTCACACACTACTGGCCAATAACAACTCCGATGAGGACCTGAGAGTACCTGTCATAAACATGCAAAAGGTAGTTCATCCCCTCGCTTTCGCAAGGGGTCTTCTTGCCTAAACAGATAAAATAATCTTCTCTTTACAGGAGTATCTGATTCTTTTATAAACTCTTTGTTTTATAGAGATTTTGATAATTAAAGAAGGTGAAAAAGTGATGTTTTATACACATATCCTTTTTGGAGCTTTGCTATTTCTTGTTGCAGAAAATTACATTCACATATCCCTGTTGCAATGGGCAGTAATACCACTTGCTGCAATACTCCCAGATATAGACACAGAAAACAGCTTTATCAGTAAGAGATTACCTCTGATTCCTTTACTTTTTTCAGGAGTAAAACACAGAACATTAACACATTCTCTCATAGGGCTGACTGTGGCCACATGGCTTGCCTTTGGGGTAGGTTATTTTACACAACATATAGAAATCACACTTCCTTTTTTTATAGGATATGCCAGCCACATTTTTGCAGATATGTTAAATGGTGCTGGAGTTGCACTGTTTTACCCTGAGAAAAAAAGATACAGGTTGCTTAGAATCCGAACAGGTTCTGTGTCAGAAATGTGGTTCTTCATCTCTGTGTTAGGAGGGATTGTCACACTCCTATTTTCAGTTTAGTTCTCTTCTTTTTTTTCATAGTGGTTGTGTATAGTTCCACATTATCATTTACTGTTTGGAAATATACTATGTCAAGGATAGCAACTAGGTTTTGAACCATACACGTGTTCTCCCTCTTCCAGACACAAACCTATAGTCTACAATCCCTAACATTTTCAGTTTTTTCAGACTTTTTCCTATACCCTGGATTGTTATATCTCCTTTCTCTTTCTTATAATATCTATGGAGCTCTCCAGTGCTGATAGCAGTTGTGCTCTCTTTTATCTTAGAAAATAAGAAAGTCTCAAGCTCGCTTAGATGGCTCTCGTTCTTTCTAGGTGTACCTTTAACCATATTAAAGGCTGTGTCTATATCCTTTTTTGTGATTTTTTTATTCACAATTCCCCCAACATAATATAGAATTGCCAATGCGTGACGTAAGTCAGTGGCTCTCTCAGCAACTTCTCTAATTAATTTGTCTAAAATTACAAATCTGCTGAAGCCCTGGATACATCTTTTTTTCAGAATTTCAAACTTCTGGTCCTCATTATAATCTTTAAATTCAAATTCAACAGGTTCAAAAGAACTTCTGACTCTGTTTTTCAGGAAGTAGTCATCTCCAGAAGAGACAAGTACCACTCTCACGTGAACCCCCTGGAATCTACTCTCTGCAGGTCGCAGGAGAGTTTGGAGAAGGGTGTTTATATCCCCCCCTGAAAAAGCATTGAAATCATCGAAAACAATCAGAAGGTTCTGTTCATTATTTTTTAGCGTCTTGAATGTAGCATCAAGACACTTGGAGACTCTTCTCCTGCTTAGATGTTTAGTCACCTGGAAATATATTTCCGCAGCGACTTCAGCACTTGTCCTCTTGACAGCGAGATTGACATAACAGGTTGCCACTTTTGATGCTGCTTCTTCCTGAAATATCTTCAGAATCTTTCTGGCAACTGAAGTTTTTCCCACTGATGGCTGGCCATAAATAACTGCATTGCTGGCTGGGTTGAAGCCAAACTGAAGAGGAGCGAAAAGTCTGACCAGTTCCTCTATCTCCTTTTCTCTGAAAAGTAATTGGTCAGGAATAACATCAGGGTCGAATACACTAAGATCTTTGAATAGGCTTAGCATCTCTGTCTCCATCATACCACCACAACCTTATCACATATATTTTTCTTCTCTTTTAAACGTTTTCTGAGAGCATGGGAAAAGTGAAAATATTCAATATTCATCTTTCCACCTCTTTTTCCATCAACTTTTCAAAAACCAGCTTCCTCAAATTATCATCTTCAAGCACAGTCACAATAAGTTTTTCTACATTACCCTGCATCTCTTTTACAATATTGTTGAGAGGCTCACCACAGTGAATACAAAAGTTTTTACCTTCAGGGTTTGTGCGTCTACATCTTGAACATGTGTTGGCTTTATTTTCTGTATTGGCCTGATTCTCTTTCTTGATGTAGTCCTTTACATCAACTGCTGATATTGCTACATAGAGTTCTGGCATATTAGACGTTGGAGACCAGCCTCTCTGATATCTTATAATACTCGCTGGCACTTTGGCTTTTACATCTCTTCTGGTGCTTATATTCTGAAATGTCCTACTTGTGACATGAACTGGCGGTAAATTATGCTGTTCTGCATAACGATTGTATCTTTTTGAAACTCGCTGAATTATTGCACTAAAGGCAGCAGGAGTCATAAAAGATAACTTCGTACCGTTGATAGGTACAAAAACATGGGCATTTTGATTATCTCTAAAAGGATGCACTTTAAGCCATGCCTCTATATATGGCTTAGTCTGGTAGAATACAACAATTTCTCCAGCAAGAGTTTTGTCATCGATATACACTTCTACAATATCATCAGAGATTATAATGTCTGAAATTTTCAATGTGACAAGCCCACCTATACGGTTCCCATTTTCTGCCAACATTGCCAATAAACAGGCGTCCCTTTTATTCGTTGTGAAATCAACCAAATCCCATGGGAAGGTATCACTGGCAGGAAGTTTTCTAATATTTTTAGCCACCTTTTTTTTGAGAGTATCTCTTTTAATATATATCTTCGCTACTTCAGGAGGATATTTCAAAAGAGTCAATAAATAAGGAGGTGTATTACTGTGTGTGCGCCCTTCTGGGTATCCGTACACATTTCTTATAAACTGCATAAGTTGTTTGAGAATAACCACAAAATCAGCCACAGAATCATTGGTTCTTCCACTCCTACGAAGTGTTCTTACCAACTCCTTAAAGTCTCTCTCTTCACACTCATAGAAACTCTTGCGGAGATTTCTCACAGCAAATCGAAGTTGAAAAACTATCAATGCAGCTCTACCTTCGCTTATTTCTGTTTTTGAATTTGAGCCAAAAAGTTTTTCATCTATGAACTCTCTGACAAAAGCTTTGTTTTCGTCTAATCCTTTCTCTTTATCAAGAAGAGAGAATTGACTATTTAGCATCGCTTTATAGTTATAAAACTCAGATACTGTTGACATAATGTTTATGCACCCTCATCGAATATATCATAGATTTGTATATCTTCAGTTTAAGTGAAGTGACTAAAAAAAGATATGAACCGGGACTGAGTTTAAGTGAGTTTAAGTTAAACTCATTTAAATTTTTATGATTCAACATTGTTTGCATTTGGCATAATAAACTAATAAGTATCATATTACCGGAACATGGGAAAAGGACATGCCCTGAAGTATGGTTTTGAGCACTCTGAGAGTGAGATGATATTTTTTATGGATGCGGACGGCGACCTCCATCCGGGGCAGACAGACAGATTCCTTGATGTGATATCCAGAAGCGGGGCGGAAGACTATGCCACGAGGACTAAAAGCCTCAAGTTTACGATATCGTGAGCGGGAAAGCCCACCATCTTTAGTGGTGGGATGAAAGCGAACATTAAGTAATCATACAAAATCATTTAACTGTGAT
>QIGD01000102.1 GCA_003229935.1 Methanobacteriota archaeon
ATTAACAGGGTGGTGACACACCCTTCGCTAAGTAATGTTAAGTAATGAGCGTAGAACCCCACGACTTTAGTCGTGGGAGTATGTCAGAGGTATAGAAATAAATCTGACTGACAGAATAGAGCACTACGAAAATAAGATTGTAGAGCTTTACCATAACTAAGAATCGGCATGCCCATCCAGATGCTCTTCAAAATCTTCAATAATCTGGTCCAAATTGTCAACTGCCTCGAATTCCCTTTTTTCGAAATTTATCCTTTTATTTCTCAATATAGATTTATTATCATAGTGTTCAGCCAGGTTGCTCATCTTTATCTGTAAGCTCTCCAGTTCACCCATCCATTGCCTGACATCTGTTATAAAGGTTTTGCATTGGGTGCAATTTCGGTCCATTTTCTTGGCAAGTCTCTGTATTTTTTCCACAAATTCGTCAAGCTCCTCCTCATTCATCTTTACATCCCTTCTTACTCTATTTTTCTCTTAAGCTTTATATTACTTTGGATTCGTGTAACAAATGTTAGCTAGCAGGCTAGTATCTGCAGTTAAGAAAGAAAGAATTCTATTTGATCTGTATATCTATCTCCTTTTTGGAGACAGGCAACAACTTTTTTATTTTTACCTTTGAATCCTTCTCTAGAATATACTCACTAATGGGTACATCAGGCACCTTGCCGTCTACCTCATATAGATAATACCCCTGCTCGCCATCAATGGAGGTGATGAATTCCTTCTCGCCTATTTTTTTCACCTCTACTCCTGATATATTCTTCAAAACATCCAGCACTGATTTTCCTCTGGGAATATCCAGATTTAAAGACTCTTTGAAATATTCAAAAGAAGTGTACAGATTTGAAAAATTCGAGTTAAAGACATGGGTATTCCCAAAGGTTTTACGTTCTATCAGTCCTACATTCTCCAGTATGTTCAGATGCTTTGATATGGCTGGCTTTGAAATGCCTATCTCTCTGGCAATGCCACTTAGATGCATCTCCTCCTTAGACAAAATTTTCAGAATGTCCAGTCGGGTCTTACTACCCAGAGCTTTGAAAATTTCTTTTGAAACCATAGGGACCAATTTTAACCATTAGGTTAACATACGCAAAACAAATAGATAACATAGGTGGAGATGCATGTCTTTTCGTTTATGGCTTAACTTTTTAAACATTGACTCTAAAGAGTATACATATGAATTCAGATGGCTTCACCTATACTCTTGAGGCTCTCATTGCTGGAGCAATACTACTATCAGCCATGGGATTTTACTTTTCCATCTCGCCCTATGAACTGGCTGGGACATCATATAACCCAGCAGCATCAACTCTCAATGCTCTACTATGGGGGGGAAGCTTGAAAGAAGAGATTTACAATCAGAATTTCAATTTCCTTGACTCACAAATAGAATATGCACAGGGTAAAAATCTCGGATTCAGGCTTTATGTCTATAATAAATCCTCTCTGATATACAAGTCTCCTATAACCATACCTGAAGGAAAGCAGATTTACTCATCTGGTATAGTTCTTTCAGGCAATGGAAGTTTCAGTTTGAGAAAGGTTAGACTAGTGTTGTGGTACAAATGAACTCAAAGGGACAGTTTTTTATAATTGCGGCTATTGCGGCAGCTTTCTTACTTCTATTACTTACCTTAACTCTTCAGCCTCTTCGAAATACTCAGACTTCAGGGGGGACAAAAGTTTTTTTTGATAATATTAGAGAGGCAGGCAAGAATTTGATTGAAAATTCTTATTACTCCTATCCTCCTGGAAGAAATGTTAATGGAGAGCTTGAGGAATATAAAAATTTTGTTGAGAGTTATTCAAAAAGTAGAGGTTACCATTTAACCTTCAACTACCTTAAATCAAACTGGAATGTAATTATAAATCAGAGGCTTCATGGCAGTTTTTCTATAAATCAGAGGTTTGGATATAAGCCTGAGATTGCTGTGCCGGAGGTTACAATGGACAGTTCATTTACAAACTGGCAGTTGCTCAATTCGTCCTCAAAAATTTGTTACTATGAGGATAGTATACCTGATGCTCTCGATATATTTATTACAGGTGCTATAAGACAGGGTGCTCCTTTTAATTTATTTGCTTTTTATATAAAAACAAGAGGAAATATCTCAGATACAGAAGAATACAGGATATTTATAGACTCTGACCTCAATTCATCCACAGGCTATTCCATAAATTCTATTGGCGCCGACTATCTGCTGAACTATTCCCTAGGCTCGGCAACTCTCTATTCTTACTCAGGTAATGGAAACTCTTGGGAATGGAGTTATGTCTCAGGTGATGTTAAAGCCATAGCTCGTGGCAGCCTGCTGGAGTTTTTGCTTCAGAGTAGCCTTATATCTTCGCCTAGGAGAATTAAATTCGTAGCAACAAGCTCTAGGGATGACTGCCCAGAAAGCTCATATATTGAGGTAGATTAAATATAAGCAATGTTAACCATAACTCCGCAAATTTTACGTAATATGAATATTTAGCTTTTCAGTTATATTTTTAGTTTTCTTCGGTATTTCCGATGTTATCCATTTTTCCTGTATTTTAAGCTTGTAAATTCGTGCCAGATGAATAAGTACGTCGTTTGGCGAGTATTTTTTCAAGAGCTGCTTTACTTCAAGGATACTGTAAATTTTGTAATAAAAAATCAAGGATATGTGTAACAGTTCTTTATGAAATTTGTTAATCAATTTCCAGAACCGATTAGTATGATATCAAAACAGTTTTGTGCACCAAAGAGTTTGAAAGACACTCTTGTATATTCGCAGAATCATATTACGTAAACTAAACGGTGTTAGGGGATTAACTTAATCTGTTCTCTGCTTTTTCCCGGTTTCTACCATCTTCATAACCTTTTCTGGGGTTCTGTAAAACTCAAGAATCACTCTGCTAACTTCTCTGAAATCAGTCATATTGTTTTTAGCCATCCAGTCAAGAATCTTTTTTCTTCTCTCTATTTCACCCCATATCTCTGATTCATATAACCATATTGCAGTTTCACCTTTGTTTGCAAGAAGATTATTCAGGACATCACTTTTACCAAGAAATTCAAAGCTATCGCTGAGCTGCTTCCATTTAAAAACCTCTGTGGTCTCAAGCTCACCTTCATGGCTTACTCCAACAACCTCAACAACATTAAAAAGCCTTCTTGAAGGTTTGTCATCCATCTTAACCTGTTTCAAAAAGCAAACTATATCAAGAGCTTCAAGAAGAGAGGGAGAGAGACTGATAGGCGGTGTTGTGAGCCTCCTTATAAGAGATTCTATACTGTCGCTGTGGATTGTTGCAAGACCTGCATGTCCAGTTGCCATTCCCTGAAAGAGAACGTATGCCTCTGCACCTCTAACTTCACCCACAATTATATAGTCAGGTCTCTGTCTGAGCGAGCTCTTCAGAATGTCAAACATTGTGACCTCGCCATATCGTCTTCCCATGTTATCAGGAGTACCATAGCCAGGTCTGGCAACTGCCGGAATCCAGTGTTCATGGGGAATATTGAGTTCAGCAGTATCTTCAATGCTTACAATCTTGCTATCAGGAGTGATGAAAATAGAGAGTACATTCAAAAAGGTAGTTTTTCCTGTGGCTGTGCCTCCTGAGACAAGAACTGAAGCTCTGTTTTCTATAGCAAGCCAGAAATATGCCAAAATTTCGGAATTTATTGTACCATTAAGTATTAAATCGACAGGAGTTAGAGGAGTTTCCCTGAATTTTCTTATGGTGAAAGTCGGGCCGTTTCTTGTAACATCATTTCCATAGGTTGCCTGCACTCTGGAACCATCGAATAGGCTTCCATCCATGAGAGGCTCTGCAATGGATATATGCCTTCCGCACCACTGTGCAAGTTTAATAACAAAAGATTCAAGCTCTTCTTCAGCCTCAAACAGAATATTTGTTCTCATAGAGCCATAGTTTCTGTGAGTGACATATATGGGTATTCCAACTCCATCACAGTGAATATCCTCAAGATAAATATCATGCATTAAACTATCAACTCTTCCATAGCCTGCTAGGTCTCTCAGGAGGTAGTAAAATATCTTTCTCCTGGATTCAGGAATGATTTTTATACTGTACTTCTTAAGAATCTCCTCCATCTTGCTGTTCATATACTCTTTTATAATTGGAGAAGTCTTTAATCCAAAAAAATCAACATCCAGAACCTCTGAAATTACACCTCTAACTCTGCTAAGGGTTCTTTTCTCACTTTCAGCCAGAACAGGTTCTTTGACTTCGTATACAATATTTGCTTCCTCAGGTCTGTATATTATTCTTATGTAGGAGAAGGGTTTAACTATTGGATATATAATATCAACAGACTTCAAATCCTCTTTAGTTTCTGGCATGAACTTTCTCTTATTAAATCTAATTCTTCTTAAAATCCTTTCATTCATAATAATCTAGGCAAAGAGTCCACCCATTTGGATGGGTGGAGGAATTGCCCTACCTCACATATTTTAAAATTTGTATAAGAGTAATAATTCTTAATCCAATCAATACCAGCAGGTATTTTAACCTGCTCATTGTTCTTAGTATCAGGTATTGGTTTCTTATGCATGTTTATGACAGCGACGCTCAACGCCTGTCCACTCTTGCCAGAGCGTAGGTCCTCTGTGGAGCTGTTATTGGCTAGTACTATGCAGGGCACACTGAGACTGTCTCTGTTTAATGCTCCACTTACAGAGCAGGGAACTTGAGTAGCATTCCCTGGTGTGTTATTTAACTCTACCAATAACTTCTGCATTCTTCAATGCCTCCTAATCAACCTGTTACCCCTTTCCTTACAAGGCAGGCCACCAATTTGAATGGATGGTGATTGACCTCAGGTTATATTCTATTATGTATATTAAATGGCACAGTCGCATTTTCTAGTGATAGATGAGTATGAATAACCCCTCTTCTCGAAACCTTTATTAGTTCTGGAAGAGAGGTATTCTTGGTGATTAACCGATGGTATATATCAACTGTACACTATTTAACTTTTTGCATCAAGGCGAGCTGCTTTCTGCCAAGGATGTGGAGTCGGGATGACATACAATGGCTACAACACCGCGTTAAGATAGGCAGGTACCTTTGCCCGCAGTGTGGTAAGTCACTGGAAGAAGACCTCAGCTTCTGGGAGGAGTTTAAAGCGGAGTTCTTCGGCGAGAACCTGATACATCAACTCTACTTGATGCATCTGAATAAACGCATAGTGCAAGACTTCCCAAGGAAACCAACCATTGAACAGCTCATGACCATGTCAGACTGTGTGAAAACCAATTTTGTAAATTCCCTACCCCCTTTTTTGATTTAAAGGGTATATATTGCTCATTCTCCATACAAATATGTGTTTTTACACAACCTGATGTACCAACTACTGAACATATTCTACAATTGTGAGCAAGAGCTCGAGGTGCTTGAAGCAATGGCGAAGAAGGAGCGAGAGGTAAAGCAGGGCATGGTTAACTAAAGCCAGAAGTATTTTCAGGGCTTTTGTATATGAACTAAAGTTCAAACGCAGACGGGAGAGGAAAAATCTTGTGCAGAGGGCGTATCTGGAGGCAGTGTATATTTTCAAAGGCTTGGTAGCGAATATAGACTCCTCCGACACGAAAGTCTGGAAACGCCTTAAAAAAATCGAGAAGAACTGGGACACGTATGCCGCCTTCTACTTCGTGAAGGGAGTACAGGCAACCAACAATCCCATAGAGGTCTCTAACTACTCCACAAGCCTGAAGACGTACAGGAAGAAACAGTTCAGAAGTGATGTGGACATCGAGAACCAGATAAAGCTTTCACAGATAAAAATGGCAGGGATGTTGAAGGAGTGCGGAAGGATGCTGATTGAGGTGTTTTCAAGGTTCATGCCTTTTCTGGCATCAGGATGAAGAATCGGCTGAGAACCAATCCACGGAAAAACAGATATAAAACCCAGCCATGGCTATCGAATTTATGTGGTTTGCGAGGGTAGAAGTAAGGCTTGTGGGAAGAGTGAAATTGAATGTCTGTGAATTTTCAGGAGAAAAGCATGCAGTAGAGGATTCCTTGTATTTATTCAACAAAATCAGAACGAGATTACAGGCAAAAAGTTAAATCTCACTGGAATTTTAGATAGTGCCATATTAAATAGTTTTTCACATGTATATAATATATCCGGAGCTGTTTACAGCAATAAAGTGTGAGTTACTCCTGCTGTCTATAAATCCAGATGAAGTCACACTATAGGGAAGTGAGGCGCTGGCATAAGATAGTCCATTGGAGGAAACTGCATTAATACGGCTTCCGTCTATTTTCACTTCGTAATTCTCTGTACCGACTTTTTTAGGAAGGTAGAAGGTTATATTCACAGGAGGTTCACCAGAATAATTAATTTCTCTCGAGGTTTCATCGGCAATGATTACAAGTCCAGCTACCTTTGCTGCTATACTGTTAAGTGTTTCTGAGTTGGAGGCTTCAGAGTATTTCTCACTAATCTGGCTGAAGTAGTATATTGTTGATGTTACAATAAAGAAGCCAAAAAGTGCTAGCAGTACAAAAGTTGTCACCTTCATGCTAGAACCCCACCTGCACTTTTATTTTATCTGTTGTGGTATTATAACCTATATTATTAATTTTTATGGTATAATAACCCTTGGGAGCAGATGAGTTTCCCACAATATTAATCATTGTGCCAGAGTAATTTACAATTATCTTTGTGGTGTATTTTCCTCTTGGTGATATCTCGCCCTGAAGCTCAAGCCCCTGTTGTTCTACTGATGAACCAGCCTGAACTATCTCTGCATCACTTTCCATAATGTAAACAATATAATCATTGCTGGCATTCACTTTAAGCCTGCCTTCAGGGATATGTATTTTTATAAAATTTCTGCTTCCTTTACCTTCATGAGATACCATATCTATAGAAGCCTTGAGAACCTTCATATCTCCCTTAACTCCTTCAAAAGTTGCCACGTCCTTATATTTACTGAGATATGATAATCCCCAGATGTATGTAGAGAGCGTCATAACTATGAGTATGCTGAAGATTAGAAGAGAGGATATTACAACATTAAGTGCTCTAGAATTCATCACATCACCCTGAGAACTATCCAGGTAACAATATCACCATAAACTAGAGAAAGTATAAAACCAAGAGTTATTGGAATTATAAAGGGAAGGGCAGGGGTGACCCAGACTTCTTTTGTGCTTTTACCTGTGGTGCCCAGTTCCATAAGGTTGGCATTCTGGAATATATTAATCTTATCATCTCTTGCAATAACAGCCTCGAACTCCTTAACATCCTTCTCCTCTCTCTTATAACCGATAAATAAGAGTACAACCTCCTTCAAACTTTTAACACCTTTTATATTCGGGATATTCTTTATGAAGAATATCAGCGGAAGGAAGGCAGAGAGAAATACAGAATTTGCAAAAACGCTCAAGAAGAATAGAGGGAATAGAGAAAAAGTTGCGAATGGAAAGAGAGGAAACATTGCTGCTATACCCATAAAAATCTTACCATCTCCTCCTCCCATAGCACCTGTATGATATAAAACATATGCAACTAGCAAGCCTGATATAGAGGAAATAATGAGGAATTTCAATATTTCATATGAACCAGAAATGAAAAATTCATAAATATTAAAAATAAAGCCCATGGCTACAAGGCTCAGCCAGCTTTTGTTGTCTATCTCTCTGTATTTATAATCCAGAATTGAAGCGTATAAAAGAACAAGTAATGTTACAAAAATCTTCAGATATTCAATCTCATGTATATTTACAGGAGGCAACTAATTCACCTCGGTCAGATTGGATGTAATAGGTAGAGGAGATGTGGTAACACTTAAACCTGTGCTGGTCCCACTACCAAGTATATTGTCAATCTGAACACCAACCTGCTGTATAGGTGCCTTTGTTATAATAAGTTTGTCATCAGCATATTTTGCTATTGCATAGAGAGTTTCACCAGCAGTTAGCGAGATATAGTTTGTTATTGTTTTTCCTGGCTCAAACTTGGAGTATGTTGCCTTTAAAGTGCCATCCTCGTAAACATTTATGGTGTATAAAGTTACAGTGCCTGTATTCTTTAATGTATAGCCCACTGTAGTGGCGGATTCAATTCTCAGACCTGCAAAGAGCCTTGATACATCCCCATTAGCCTTCCCTTCAACTCCTGTGGAGATCCCACTCCACAAACTTTCATACCATATCCATGAGGCAGAGACAGCCGAAATAGCTATCACAACCAGCAAGAGAGTGGCTATTACAGGTGAGATACCTTTATTATTACTGTAATTCATATCTATCACTTGCCCTTTCAATAGTTGTTATATATATAACATCACCAGAATTTAAGCTGCCATTGTATGTGAAAACCCACAGGCTGCTCACATTCAAAATATTTTTTTCACCCACTTTTTTTGTATAATTTATATATACTTTAATATTGTTAAGAGTTATTTCACCTGTATTCTGGATATAGATTTTTGCAGGTGAAGATGTGTTAACATTTATTACCTTCACTCCGGCTTTTAGACCTGTAATATCCTGCTTTACAGTGGCTCCCGTTGAAGCTTCATTTATATTACTGACTGAAGAGGTGAAGTGGTATAGACTTATTGCCAAGGAGATTGCAAGAAGTACCAGCAACAGTGTGGCAATCACCTGAGATATACTTTTATTGTTATTGGACGTTAAATCTCTTTTTTGCATTTGTAACTTGCTCCCTCTTCTGTTGTAACCTTAAGCTCATACTCTCCGGGAGAGGTAATAAGAGAGGTATGAATTTCACCTGCTGTATTTGCATCAAGAGAATTTAGTGTGTTTTTCTCCAGCACTTTATTTACATAGAGTGTAATATTTGTAAGCCTGATGTTCCCGTTGTTCTGAACCACAACATATATATTCCCTGACCTGTTTACAAGGTCGAGGATTTTAATACTTGCCTGTAACTCTCTCGCAATAGATATACCACTTCCACCTCCTTCCTGTTTAGCCACTGAATTGAATGAA
The DNA here is from genome assembly GCA_003229935.1 of Methanobacteriota archaeon. Classification (GTDB taxonomy): domain Archaea; phylum Hydrothermarchaeota; class Hydrothermarchaeia; order Hydrothermarchaeales; family BMS3B; genus BMS3B. Next base: position 8,971 of record QIGD01000102.1, read on the forward strand.
GAGGTGAACGCATAGAAGGAAACTGCTGCAGCTATAGTTATTACAACTATGAGCAGAATGCTTATTATAGGGCTTACAGCTCTCATCTTATCCTCCTGCAATAATACTTGTTATATCCTCGGCTCCTTGGGAAGCAATAACTTTAATAGTATAGGTTTTTCCCTCGACAGATATCTTTGATGTGTTGATTTCACCTAGTTCTCCTTTTTTGAGTGTTATATCTGCAGTCTTGTATAACTCCCCATTCCCATATACTGTGAAGTTGCTAAGTTCAATATTGCCAAGATTTCGTATATATATTGTAGAATTACCGAGGGTATTTACGTATACATCCTCAATTTTTAGCACTCCAGAAAGCCCCAGCATAAGCTGACCAGAAAGTTCCCCTCCATTTTTCTGTCCTGCATTCTGAATACTAGAAAACCATGAATAGAAAACTGTAGCAGCGCTAATGGCAATAATCACAAGAATTAAGACAGATATCACAGGAGATATTGCTTTGTTATAGTCTGATAGGAAGCTTTCTTTCATAACTATGTATATATATAAAATGTTATTTAAAGTTTATTTAAAGCTTGAAATTTTTAGTCTCTTTATGTCTCTCAAGAAAGGCTTTAATC
>QIGD01000103.1 GCA_003229935.1 Methanobacteriota archaeon
AGGTATTGGTTTCTTATGCATGTTTAACATAGGAACTCTAAAGTCCTGCCTACTCTTGCCAGAGCGTAAGTCCTCTTCGGAGCTGTTATTGACCAGTACTTTGCGGGGCACGCTGAGAGTTTCCTTTCTGTTTAATGCCTCACTTACAGAGCAGGGGACTTGAGGAGGAGCCCCTGGTGCGTTCTTTAACTCTACCAATAATTGCTGCATTCTTCAATGCCTCCTAATCAACCTGTTACCCGTCTCTCACGAGGGAGAACATCCGTCTTAATGGGTGGTGACTGACGCCTAAATCTCAATATCCAGCCACGCAGGGAATAGTAGTCCTTCTTCATCATGTCAAGTTCCACAACTTGGCCTTTAGCTGCACCCTCTGGCATGGGCTCTTTCAGAAGTCTTGGCGGTAGTGTATCCTTTCTGGCACCGAAACCATATTTATTGATTATCATCCGTTCAAGGTTATATATTCTCTCGCCTATCGCCAGAATATCACTGGCTTCCATCTTCCATCCTGTAACAGCCGAAAGAAGAGAAGCATAGTCATCAACACCCAGAGCAAAGGTGCTAAAGAGGCAGTTTACTGAAGAGTTAACCACACAGGTAAAGTCCTGGAAGACTTTTACCCACTGAGCTTTACCATCAGGGGTCAGAGGGTCAATCTTCTCCGGCAGTCCCAGGATTTCTGGAGATACTGTATAACCTGTAACATGGCATCCACCTCTGTTAGAAGTGGCATAGTTAAGACCCATGCCCTTGATTCCTCTGGGGTCATATGCAGGCATTTCCAGACCCTTGACACTCATAGAAAGCTCAGGACTACCATATATTTCAGTAAGCCTCTTCGAGCCAAGGGCAAGATACTTTCCAAATCCTCCCTTATATGCAGTTCTCCACACCATTTCCACCATGGCAGAGGCATTACCAAACTCAAGCATCGCACCCTGAAGATCCTCCTCAGGTATAAAACCCTTTTCATTTAACTCCATAGCGGCGGCAATTGTAGAGCCCATAGTAATGGTATCCAGCCCCATTTCGTCACAGAGATGGTTGGCCTTTATTACAGCCTCCATATCCATTACACCTGTACTATTACCAAGAGCCCATATAGATTCATATTCTGGACCTTCGGAATATTTAATATGATATGCCCCTTTCTTAACAGAGGTAACCCTGCCACAGCCTATGGCACAACCCCAGCAGTAACTGTTTTTGGAAAGATATTTCTCAGCCATAGTCTCTCCGCTTATCATATCCGCATTTTCATTGTAACCTGTCTGCCAGTTCTCAAATGGCAGCGCCCCCGCATTGTTGATTATATTCAGAAGAACCGCTGTTCCAAACTTGGGAAGCCCCTCACTGGTTACAGGGTTACTTTTTATCTTCTCAAGAGCTGCCTTTGAGACCTCCCTGAACTCATCTGGTTTTGCAATCTCAACCTTATGGTTTCCTGATACCACCAGAGCTTTCAAATTCTTGGAACCCATAACAGCACCCACACCAGTCCTGCCAGCAGCCCTATGTTTATCATTCATTATATTCGCAAATAAAACCAGATTCTCTCCTGCCGGACCTATACAGGCAACACTCGATTTTCCATCCATCCTTTCTGTGAGAATTTTCGTGGTATCAAAGGTAGTTTTACCCCACAAATCAGAGGCATCTTTAATCTCTACACTACCATCCTTCAATTCGAGATATACAGGTTTTTCAGCCCTTCCCTTTATAATAACAATGTCAAAGCCAGCAAACTTGAGATATGGACCCCACTTCCCTCCTGAATTGGCACTCCCGATAGAGCCAGTCTGAGGCGAGCGAAGAGTCATCACATGATAGCGACCCGCTTCAGGAAAACCCGCAGCCCCTGTAGCTGGTCCGGTAGCAAAAATCATAACATTTTCCTCTCCCAGCGGGTCAATATCTCTAGGAGAAATTCCTTCCGCCTCATATCCCTTCAAAATTTCATACAGAAGATATGTGCTGTATCCCTTGCCACCCAGATATTTACGGGCAATATCAGTTTCTATTTTGCTATGTTTTATAGTACGATCGTTCAAGTTCACTTCCAAAACCTTATCCATATATCCATTACTCATACCTATTACCTCCTAAAATTCACCATGAATTTTAGTAATTATTAATTATCCCTCAGAAGATATATATTTTATGTCTTCTCCGAGATAACTCAACAGAAATTATGTTCCGCCTCTACAAAAAAAGTATATAACTATAGAGGCGGTCTAGAAGGTTTTGATAGGAGACTAAATAATGTTTCGCTATGAGTTATTTAAATAACTTATTTTTCGATTTTTATAACATAAAATACCCGCAATTTAAGTTGTGGCTCAAATAGGATCCCTATATCGATCTAGAAATGCAATTTCTGATAAATCCTTTCTGGATGAAATTCTCTCCTTTTCCACAGGATACCCCCTAGGAAGGACTGCCATAAGCTCCAGACTTTCCAAGGCTTTCAGGATTTGTCTGACCTCGTCCTTGTTTGCCAGAATCTGTCCCAGCCAAAACCTCTAAGAGAGCCTGGGCAGCCAGTAGCATATTCTCACTGGCAGCACCTATAGCCATAGCATCCTTATCCCTGTCATAGCTAAACTCCCTGTCCATATTCATAAAAAATACAAAAATATCAGGAGGGATTTGCAAAAAAAGGGTAAGTACAGAAAGGTTAAGCAAATCAGAAATCGTGAGCAGAGGATAGTTAGTGACATGAACCATAAGATAAGTCGAAAGATTGTCGATATGGCTGGCGATGATAAATAACAGTGGTTTGAAGATGGAGGATTTGAAAGGCATTCGTAATGCCAAGCTGCTGGGAGTACGTATTGTCTATGTTGACCCAGAATATACTAACCAGGAGTGTTCAAGATGTGGGCTGATAGGTAATAGGAGTGGCAAAGTGTTTAAGTGCTCCCACTGTGGCCACGTTGACTATGCTGACGTAAATGCTGCGTTCAATATAGCATTGCGTCAAGGCATATGTCAATCTGTTGCAGACAGAGATGTAACAGAAGGGACCTTAAAGAGGCAACTCCAAGAACGATGGAGACCTTAGAACCTCACGAACTTTAGAGGCTGTCCCGTAATCAAAAATACCGCGGGAAATAAGCTAAATTTAGCCTTTATTGTCTAAATAAGCAGTCTTTATATTACTGAGAGTAATTGTCGGACAGCCTCTTTAGTCGTGGTGGTATGTCACCTATTACATTATCTCCTGTATATAGATTCTAATTGGTCATTTTAGCAAAAAATGATGAAAATAGCAATTCATCCCCCAGCTTACGCAAGTGGACTTCTTACTATGTTGAATTAAAGTCTATGAGCGTGGATATTCTAATGCTCTGTGAAGAAGGAAATCTCTAATTAAGAAGAATTTCCTCTATTATTCTCTGTTCCTTTTCATTGAGAATATCCTCCATTTTCATTACGTACTCAGGCAATTCAGAAGGTCTCAAAATAGGGATTTTCACAGATTCATCCATAGTAATTGCAGTATTTCGGGTAAATACGACAATACACGGGATATAATGGATAAAAAGTTTTATGTTCTTTGAATTCACCTTTCCAATCAGCTTCTCTCTTAATTGCTTTGCATGATAATTCGCCTGTTTTATAGGGTCTCCAGATGTTCCCTCGTAAACACCACCTTTTCTGCCGATTTTGATATATTTAAACTTATTTCTTATAAAATAAACTGTCCCTTTCAGGTTTTTTGTTTCAATCACAAACATTCCTTTGGGTCCTATCAGAATATGGTCTATATCTCCTTTTTCAGATATCCTATAATTATTTATTACAGTGAATCTATTATCCAGTCTAGCCAAATTTTCTGTAACCTCCCTTTCACCCTTTATTCCCAGAGAAAAGATATATCCCTTTTTTGATTTCGAAAGGAGCACTATAACTCCAATTATTAGGATTGGTATCCCTATATAAAAGATTAAAGTTAGAAGTCCAGTAAAAACAAGTATTACCCCTATAAGATAGTTCGAACTCTGATTGGAGTTTCTATCCATGTGGTCAGAATAAGATATAATTTTTGCCATTTTTCCAAAAAAAATAAAAAAAAAGAGAGGGATTTAAACAGCTTTTTTCCCTATCTCTCTTGTTCTTATTCTTACAGCTTCATCTACTGGCATAACAAATATCTTGCCGTCTCCTTTCTTACCAGTGACTGCTGCCTCGCATATAGCATCTATCACCTTATCAACATCGTCGTCGTCAACTACAACCTCTATTTTAAGTTTGGAGAGGAGGTCAATTCTGTACTCACCTACTCTCCACTGTAGAATTATACCACGTTGCCGTCCTCTACCTCTAACATCATTGACTGTCATTCCATAAAATCCTGCCTCTTCCAGTGATAGCTTTACAGGGTCAAGTTTCTCGGGTCTTATGATTGCTTCAACTTTCTTCATCTCAATCACCTAAGAATAGGCTTTTTCACCATGCTGAGCCAAGTCAAGGCCAACATCTTCATCCTCTTCTGGTACTCTAAGCCCCATGGTCCTGTCAATTATCTTCGCCAGTATGAATGTAACTACAAAGGCATAAGTCCAGCTTGTAGAAACAGCAAGAATCTGAGCTTCAAACTGATGAACATTACCCAATAACAGGCCGGTTGCGCCTACACTTGCGAAAATTCCTGTAGCCAGAGCACCCCATGTACCACCCATACCATGTACAGCCCAAGCGTCAAGACTCTCATCTATACCTTTCTTTTCTCTGAATAGAATGGCATAGTAACATACGAATCCTGCACCAACACCTATTATTATTGAAGCAAGAGGAGTTACAAATCCGGCAGCAGGTGTAATTGCAACAAGACCTGCCACAGCACCACTTGCAATACCCAGCCCACTGGGTTTTCTATGATACCAGCTTATAAACATCCAGGTCAAAGCTGCTGCAGCTGTTGCAGTATTTGTTGTCACAAAGGCATTAGCTGCAATACCATTGGCTGCAAGAGCACTTCCTGCATTAAAGCCGAACCAGCCAAACCACAGCAGGACAGCACCCACTATAGTCATGGGTACATTGTTAGGCTCCATGAAGGTTGAACCAAAGCCTTTTCTCTTACCTATCACCAGCGCAATAGCTAGAGCAGATACACCAGAGCTGATGTGTACAACAGTACCACCCGCAAAGTCAATAGCACCGAAACTTTGGAGCCAGCCACCACCCCACATCCAATGTGCAATTGGATCATATACGATAGTAGCCCAGATAAGTATGAAAACAATAAAAGAACTGAATTTTATTCTTTCCACAAATGCTGCTATTATAAGAGCAGGCGTTATAATTGCAAAACCACCTTGGAAGGCTATAAACGCAAGCTCAGGTATATCAGCAGTGGCACTTATCCTGTGGGGAATCATACGAAGGCCAACATCAGTAAGTCCAAATCCAATATTACTGAAGCTACCAATGAGTCCACCTATATCCTTGCCAAAAGCCAGAGGGTATCCAATAAGAACCCACTGGACACTTATAAGGGCAAGCACAACCATACTCATGGTTATTGTGGAGACAACATTCTTCTTCCTAACCATACCACCATAGAACAGTCCAAGAGCCGGTGTCATAAGAATGACAAGAGCTGCACTGGCCAGTACCCAAGCGGTATTTCCTGTATTTATCTTAACTGCTTCATCTGCATGTACAGATGCAAGAGCAAGCAGCATAGATAGACCTATCACCATTTTTCTCACATTTTCACCTCTTCTTTTAGAAGTTCTTAAAAAGATATAATTTAAATATATTTGAGAACTTTTAAGACATGGTATGTAGTCTTATGAACAGTTATGAAAACCTGTGACCTTTTTGCCTGGAGATATTGAGACCTGATTGAATGTATTCTCCCCGATACACTCCGATAATTATTTATTATTACAGATAAAGGAATAGGCTATAAAGAGATAGAAAGTAGTTAATAACAGGTGATAGCTTCATGAACATTGAAATTAAAAATGTGAAAATCTTCAATAACATATCCTTTGTTGCCCACTCAGCAAGGGTTAGCGGTGTTGGGAAAATTAAGAGTGAAGAAGGATTCAGAGACCCCACAGACAAAGAAATCTTTGCCATGATACTTGAAAATGATTATTCATCAGCTCTCGAACACATTATATTTACCTTTGAAATTCATGGTCTCAGCAAAGGCAATTCTGCAGAACTTCTGGAACACAGAATTGCAAGTCACACTGGAAGGAGCACACGATATCAGAGTGAAGCAGACTTTGACTATACTCTTCCTCCAGCGATTTCTGATATATTGAATAAATATGGGTTATCTCAGCAAGATTACAAAAAAATGGTAGAGAAAGGAAATGTTAATTTAGATAATATAGAGAAAAAGGATATAGATATTCTCAATCTATATTCCAAAGTTATTCATACAAGTCGTTCTGTTTATAACTCTCTTCTTAAGTTAAAAGTACCAAAGGAAAGTGCCAGATATGCTCTACCCTTCTCTGTGCACACATCCTATACCTATACAATAAACCTCAGAAGCCTTATAAATCTTTTAGGATTAAGACTGTGCGTAAGAGCCTCGCCTGAAATGAAATGCCTCGCATCGAAAATTTACCTTGCAGTTAGAAAGGTTTTTCCTGAAATTGATAATGTGTGGTGCAGAGGTTATAACTTTGCTGTGTGCCCTGAAAATGAAGTCAGGGATTCACCCCAGGGAAAAGACTGTCCATTTAAAAATCCCGAGAATGATATTTTTATTCCAACAAAAAAACATATCAAAGCAGGAATTGAGCTGGAGCCCTTCAACAGAAAGAAATCCTTTAAGGCTAAAGAAGCTTTACTCAAAAAATGGAGTGAAATTTAGCTTACAATTTTTACATGTTTTTAAAATTAATTTGTAATTTAAATGTCTCAGAGCTCATAGGGTTCATCACTGATCAGATCGCCCATCATTCATCATTGACATTACAGCAAAAATTCTTGCCCTTCGCAATATATTTTGTGAACTACCCACGACTAAAGTCGTTGGTTTTCTGCTATGTGTGTCATAAACTGCTATATAATCCCCCTCTCCTTCAGACTAACATAAGCCGAGTCTCCCACAATAATATGGTCAAGAACATCAATGCCTATTAGCCTAAATTTTGTTATATTCCATAATCATTTCCTAGTTCTTTTCTCATACATTTACCTCCGTAAGTAGCCATTTTTGTGAATAGTAAATTATTCTTTCAGGTGGCAACTTTCTAAAAAGGCTTTAGCTGGTGCTTCCAGCTCATCGATTGAATTAAACAGAGATAGTTTCTGGGCTACAGCCCCATAAAACCTTTCCACTTTTCCGTTGGTTTGTGGGTGATTAACCCTTCCAATGATATGCTTTATACCATTAACTCTGAAATACCTTTCAAACTCACATTCGCCTCTGGTTTTCCTCTCACCATCATTAGCATAGAACTGTGAACCTCTATCAGTGAGAATGGCATCTGATAATCTATATTTCTTAATCCCTTCTTCCAGCACGGCAATAGCATTTTCAGTGGTGGCATTATCGAAGACTCCTAGGATACCATCAGGCGAGAAGCATCGTCAAGATATGCAATCAGCCACTTCTTCGATGACTTTACGATATCGTGAGCGGGAAAGCCCACCATCTTTAGTGGTGGGATGAAAGCGAACATTAAGTAATCATACAAAATCATTTAACTGTGAT
>QIGD01000104.1 GCA_003229935.1 Methanobacteriota archaeon
AGGTCAATCTGTTACAGACAGAGATGTAACAGAAGGGAACACTGATATCCCTAAAGAGGCAACTCCAAGAACGATGGAGACCTCAGAACCCAACGAACTTTAGTCGTGGGAGTATGTCAGTATGCTGGATATAATAATAATAGGTTCAGGTCCTGCTGGTCTTGCAGCAAGTATGTATTTAGGCAGGTTGAAAATGAAAACGATGGTAATAGGGGATAGCGTGGGAGGAACAATTACAACAACCACGGATATTGAGAACTACCCTGGGTTCAAAAAAATCTCTGGAGAGGAACTTTCAATGCTTCTGAAGGAGCATGCTCTGGAGTATGGTGCTGAAATTCGTGAAGATATAGTTAAAAATGTTGAAAGGAAGAATAAACACTTTTATTTAGAGACCGAAGAAGGCGAAAGTTTTACATCAAGGGCTATAATCTTTGCTACAGGCACAAGGAGAAGAAAGCTTCCTTCAAAGGGGGCAGATACATTTGAAAACCGTGGTGTTTATTACTGTGCCCTATGTGATGGTCCAATCTTCAGGGATAAAGTAGTGGCTGTTGTTGGCGGAAGCGACAGCGCTGCAAAAGAGGCTCTCCTTCTTCAGGAGTATGCTTCAAAAGTTTATCTCATATATAGAGGAGAGAAAATTCATCCTGAGCCACCGAACCTGAGAAGGATTGAAGAGAGTGATAAAATCGAGGTAATAAACAGGACAAATATTCTTGAAGCTAAAGGAGATAGGAAGTTAAGGAGTGTTGTTCTGGACAGGGAATATAAGGGTTCAAGAGAGTTAATAATAAATGCTGTGTTTGTTGCCATAGGTGGCGAACCGCAGAGTGAGCTGGCAAGAAACCTTGGAGTTAAAACAAACAGTAAAGGCGAGATTACTGTTGACAGACAGGCGAAAACAAATATAGAAGGTGTTTTTGCTGCTGGTGATGTCTGCGATACGAAATTTAAGCAGGCTATTGTTGGCGTAGCGGATGGAGTAATAGCAGCCTACTCTGCCTACGGATATAACAAGTATATTAGTTGAGAGTCAGACTATTTTTCGGAATTTATGAAAACGTTACAGTGAAATTAGAAATAAGATGAGAATAAGATATATGGAGACTTTCGAGGAGGCAGTTGAAGAGGGAAGTCTGCTAGCTGCAGCTAAGAACATGGGTATGTCAGTAAGCACAATAAGTCTTCATATAAACAGTGTTGAAAAATTCTTCAATGCCAAGCTTCTTGACAGAACTGTGAAGGGTGTTAAACTCACAAGAGAAGGCGAAATTGCTTACAATAGCATTGTGGCAATATTTGAACACCTTAAAAGAACAAAAAGGGCAATAAAGAACCTCAGCACACGTACAGTGAAGGTGTGCATTGGGTGTGTTGGTGTTCCAATAATAGCTGATATTCAGATGGGATACAGAAATATCATGCCGGATATTGATATAAAGGTTAAGCTTTCAGGTGAATATACCTGTCTGGACCTTCTCAAACAGGGAGAAGCAAATATTGTCCTTGCAACCTTTCCAACACCTTTAAATCTCGATGACAGTTTCACAATAGAAGAAATCGGACATGATGAGTTTGTACTTATTGTGCCTCCTTCTCATGAAATCGCAAAGAGAAAGGTTGTGACTATTAAGGATGTGCTTTCATATCCCATGGTAACAATAAATAAGGGTTATGGAAGCTCTTATTCTATGGATGAAATTCTAAATTCACCGAGGGGTAATCACGTTATTGAATGCTCTGCCAATGACATATTCTCACAGATATATGGCGTTTCTTCTGGATTGGGAACTGCAATAACTTCATATGTACTTTCTAAAAAATATGAGGAAGGTAATTTAGTAAAAATTGTTAAAATTATTGATTTTCAGGATAAACGTCCGATTTATGCCATAACTAAGAAAAAAGACCTTGAAAATAACGTAATAAAGGATTTTTATGACTATCTCACTGGAAGAGGTAGAGAACTTCTTGAAAGATACAGGAGGAAAAATTGATATGAATAAAAAACCTATACCCTATCTATACCTTGATGATGAAACAGGGCAGCCCATGCTAATGAATGAAAAGTGCACAATATTTTTCAGTGAGACAATAAGTATTTTAAGGGAATCACTACACAGGGTGATAGGTGAAGGGTCTGAACTTGTTTTAAGAGTTGTAGGTAGGGATATGGGTAAAAAATATGCACAGCTCGTTATGAAGCAGTTTCCTGAACTTGAAGATGTCAGTAAAATCACACAGATTCATGAACTCTGTTCGATAATTTTAAGGAATACCGGTTTTGGCAAAATAAAAATACTTGAATTAGATTTAAAAAAACCGTTTTTTAAGGCTGTAATAAAAGATGCTCCCTCATGTTTAAATTTTTCTTCTCAACCTACCACATATAATCTTGAAGCCGGAATGCTATCCGGAATACTGGGTAGAATTCTTGGTGTTGAGATGGCAGTTGCTGAATGTGAATATAATAAAGAGGAAGACAATTATGAGGTTACGTTGAGGAGAGTAGCAGAATGAATGTAATTGATGTTAGAGGAGATATATGCCCTGTACCTCTTTTGAAATGTGTAAGAGAGATAAAAAAAATGAAAAAAGGTGAAATGCTGACGGTGATATCTGATCATCCACCTGCAAAGAGGTCTATTCCTATTGAAATGACAGAACAGGGTCATAAATTTAAAATATATGAGAATGGCCCAGAATTTAAAATCGAGATTGTGGTGAACTAATGCGCAATATATCCCATCTGAAGGGTGGGGTTATTATAGCACTTCTAAATATACTTATTTTTATTACTCTTGGTAAACCGTGGAGTATAACCTCTGGAGAAAGCCATTTTGTTGCTTATATTGAAAATTTCATATCGAGTACTCATGTTTCTTCAAATCTCTACTTTCAGGAGTATATTCCCAAGACTACATGGAGGGTGATTCTCGATTTTGGTATAGTTGCAGGTGCTTTTCTTGGCGCCATTGCTGGAAAGGATTTTAAGATAAGAATCCCACAGAACAAGTGGAGGTTCCTTCAGGTTTTAATCGGAGGTCTTTTCATGGGCTTCGGTGCCCGTCTGGCTTATGGATGTAATATTGGTCATATTATGTCTGGGGTACCTCAACTTGCAATATCCAGTTTTATTGCTTTAATAGCAATAGCTGGGGGGGCATATGTGGGGTCAAAAATAATTGTGAGGTTGATATAATAGAAAAGGTTCTGGCATTAATATTTGGAGTGCTTCTGGGAGTTGTGATTGAAAGAAGCCAATTCTGTATGGCTTCTGCCTTCAGAGACTTTTTTCTCTTCAGGCATACATCTATGCTTAAAGCAATAATTGTAGCTCTGGGTGTTACTTCAACTGGCTTTCTGATTTTCTCGAATATAGGTCTTATTGTAGACTATCCTTATATAGTAAGTGTTGGACTTAATACTGCTATTGGCGGAATACTTTTTGGTATTGGCATGGTGCTTGCAGGTGGATGTGCATCTGGAACACTATATAGAGTAGGTGAAGGTTATACAACCTCTATGGTTGCTCTTGTAGGAATGTTGGTTGGAATAGCTGGCTTTGCTGAAGTTTTTTCTCTATTGAAATCCATTCTTATAGACCCAACAAGCATGGGTGTGTTAACTCTACAGGGGGTTATTGGTGTATCTGAAATCACGGCTTATTTCCTTTTTGTGGGTGCTTTAGCAATTACTTACTTTATTCTTGCCAGAAGATATTCAAAGTAATTTAGTTTTCTTTTTATTTATCAGAAATGTATTAAACAACACTTTCGGTAAAACTGAAAATGCTTTCGAAAAATATAAGTAGTCGTTCTATTATTGAGTATTTGACTGATATACTGACATAAAAATCCAAATATAGGAGGCGAAAAATTTGGCAAGAATTTCAATGAAAGTTTCTCTGGTTGCAGTGCTACTTCTCTTTTCTGTATTGAGTGTTTCTCAAGCAGCTGCAACAGAGCCAAATATTCAATACCCTGGGCCGCTGGTTAGTACCAGCTGGGTAGCTCAGCATTTACAGACAATCGAAAACGCTAGCCAGACACAGATCCGTCTGGTTGAAGTGAGCCCTGGGAATACCTATGCAAACGGACATATTCCCGGTGCCGTACATGTGACCATGGGTGAACTGTTTGCTCCGGGAACAGACCACATGGTTCTGGACTATTCACAGATGAAGCTGGTTCTGAAGACGCTCGGAATTACACCTAACACCAAAATAATACTATACGACGAAGGTCCACTTTTCTTTGCCGCACGATTTTACTGGACACTCAGTTACTGGAATATCGGGAATGTTAGTATAATGAATGGTGGAACAGGCGTATGGAAGTCAGAGGGAAAACCACTAACAAAAGTTGTGCCAGCAGTAAAACAGCTATCATATACTCTCAAGTATCCACCAGATACAAAGATTGATGCACTCCTTCATCCTGATGTTATGTATGCCCTTGCAACAGGAAACGCTATCTTTTTGGACAGCAGACCTGAAGCCTACTATAACGGTAGTAAGTTCCTGCCACAGATGTGGGAAAGAGGAGGACATATACCGGGTGCAGTTTATGTAGCTGCTCCAGAAGGTATAGTAACTACGCACTCTTTAGCAAATGGCAAGCTACTCTCTGATGCTCAGCTGAAGACAATTTACGAGGGTAAAGGGGTTACTCCTAATAAGACTATAATAACATACTGCAACACAGGAGTAAGAGCTGCTCTTAACTGGTTTGTACTCAGTCAGGTTCTCAAATATCCTAATGTCAAGAACTTTGATGGTTCTATGAGACAATATTCCAACGACTTTTACCTGCCGATGCAGCCAAGCAGCTTTGATTACTACAAGAATTTGCAGACTCCTCTCGGTGCACTGAATGCTGGCCAGGATAAAATGAATGCTAAGATATCAGCAGTCACCCAAACTAGCAATGATGTAGCGTTAGAGGTAAGAGGTTTTGCTTCAAAACAGTTTGTACTGGGCTCCTACATAATTGCAATAATTGCAATAATTGTAG
>QIGD01000105.1 GCA_003229935.1 Methanobacteriota archaeon
ACGCTAAAGTCAGATTTGAAACTCTATCTGTTCCACCTCGTGATTTAGGTATAATATGCTCAATCTCCAGAGGAAGGTTACTCTTTCCACAATACGCACACTTATGCTTCCATTTCTCCAGCAGATATTCTCTCACTTCGTAGCCCTGTAATTCACCCTGCTGGTATTCTACTCCTTTAATCTCTGGATTCTGTAGCTTATGTGTATCAAAGCTTGCTACTTCTACTGTGATTTTTGTTATGGGTAATATCTTCGTCAATTTGTTAATCAGTCTAAGATGTGTCTCAAGTTTATGCTGAATACCTACGATTATTGAATTTTGGCTTTCTATGCCATAATCTATTCCTTCTAGCTCGCCTGTAATGTCTTCTCTGCTCAATGAGTTTTGATACTCTTTTTCTCAGGGTTAACTCACCTGAGAGTAATTCGCTTTTCTCTGTTACAGTACTGAAACCTATTGTTGAATACCCAGCANNNTAATTCCCAGTTAAGTAACATAGCTGGATAGTAAAAGGGCTTCGTTGAATTACTGTTGCTTTTCTTTGCTGCAAAAGTATTCTTGCCTTTCTTGGCGTTGTAGGCATTAGTGGTTTTCCATGCATATTTCTGACAGGGACGCTCAACGCCTGTCCTCTCTTGCCAGAGAGTTGGTCCTCATCGGAGCTGTTATTGGCCAGTACTTTGCGAGGCACACTGAGAGTTTCCTCTCTGTTTAATGCCCCACTTACAGAGCAGGGGACTTGAGGAGTCTTGAACTCTACCAATAACTTCTGCATTCTTCAATGCCTCCTAATCAACCAGTTACCCCTGTCTCTCACGAGACAAGCCCACGACTTCAGTCGTGGGTGATTGACGGTTTTCCTCCTTGGTACTCTTCAGTATAGAATTTTCTCAGTTCTGCTACATCATCTTCGCTGATAACATTGATTTTCCCGAGAACCCTGCAAAAAATAGTTGCTTTAGCTGTTCTTTCAACCACAACACACACTTTGAAGGCTTCTTTCAGATTTCTACCTACACCTACAGTACCATGATTGGCAAGGAAAACACCTTTTTTATTTCCAAGCGTTTTGACAGCTTTTTCTGCAAGTTCCCAGGTACCGGCCTTTGCATAGGCTGTGCAGTCAACACTTCCGCCCACCACCTGTGCGAGCTCTTCAAGGACAGGAGGTAAAGATTCACCGGCTATGGCAAAGGCACAGGCAAAGGTTGAGTGAGTATGTACTACGGCTTTGACATTTTTTTTATTTCTGTAAATTTCAGCGTGAAGTTTTAGCTCGGTGGATGGCTTTCTTCTGCCTTCAAAGCTGAGGTCTGGATTTACTTTAACTATATCCTCAGGTTGAAGGGCTTCATAGTCAATCCCGCTGGGAGTTATTAAAAACTTATCTTCACCAGTTCTTACACTGACATTTCCCCAGGTAGCAGTAGTCAAACCCAGAACTGAGAGTTTTCTGGCTGTCTTAATTATTTCCTTTCTGAGTTCTGGGTTCTGCATATCTTATATAAAAATTACAACAATTAAAAATATTTCAGACATTTGTCTATGATTATAACCAAACTGGAGAAGTGTTTCAGATTTCAGGATAGCACAAACAGAGCCGATTGCCGTAATCTTTATATATGATAAATCTGATAGAGAGAGGTAACTAATTTTACTTCTTTTTTGGAGGTTGTTTAATGGAAGCTGTTGAAAAAGTTAAAGAATATCTGAAAGGAACCACAACTATAGGCCTAGCTGCCAGTGAAGGTGTGGTTCTCGTTAGTGATAAAAGAGCAACCATGGGTACGTTAATTGCTCATAAAGTTGTAAACAAAAGTTTTATAATAGATAAACATGTTGCTGCTACGGTAGCCGGAAGTGTTGGAGATGCCCAGGCTTTGATAAGATGGATGCGCTCAGAAGCAAGGCTGTATAGAATGCGGAAGGGTGAAGAAATCAGTATTGGAGCTCTGTCAAATCTTATGGCAAATGTACTTTTTTCTCAGCGTTATTATCCGTATATTGTCCAGCTGGTTATTGGCGGTGTTGATAAGACAGGTTCGAAGGTATTTTCTCTTGACCCTCTGGGTAGCAGTATTGAAGATAAAGTTGTGTCTACAGGTTCAGGCTCGCCCTATGCCTATGGTGTCCTTGAGGATGCTTACAGAGAGGATATGGATGTAGAGGAGACTGTTAGAATAGGTATAAGGGCAATGAAGGCAGCCCTTCAGAGAGATGCTATGACAGGTAATGGCATTGATGTAATTAGAATAACCAAAGACGGGGCTGTTAAGCTTCCAAAAGAGGAAATTGATAAAATCATAGACTCCTTTTAACTTTCCTTTTATATTTTTAACCTATTATGGGGTAACATTAATGGTCATGAGAGATATTCTAGAGGAAATAAGGCATGCAGTTCGTGAGCACATACCAGAAGCAGCACTTGTCACCAGGGTTGATTTTGAGGGCAGTGAGGTTGTGCTATATTCGAAAAATCCCAGCGCTCTTACAGTAAACAGCGATGCAGTAAAGGAGTTGGCGAGGGTAATAAGAAAACGTGTTATTGTCAGACCTGACTCGAGTGCTCTACTTCAGGGAGATGATGCCAAAAAAAGAATCCTTGAAATAGTTCCGCCCGAAGCGGGAATAGTTGAGATTAAATTTGACCTTGTTTTTGGCGAGGTTATTATTGAAGCAGAGAAGCCAGGTCTTGTAATCGGTAAGTCTGGCTCGACTCTGAATCAGATAAGAGCAGCTATTGGTTGGGTACCAAGGGTAATAAGAGCTCCACCTATACCCTCAAAGATAATAAAAAGTGTTAGACAGCAGCTTCTTGCAAGCAGTGAAAAGAGAAAGGAAATCTTAATAAAAATTGGCAGGAAGCTTCACAGAAGTACAAGGGATAGAGAGACAAGCTGGATCAGAGTATCAGCTATGGGTGGATTCAGAGAGGTGGGAAGGACAAGTATGTTAATTCAAACTCCTGAGAGCAGAGTGCTTGTTGACTGCGGTGTTAATGTTGCCGCAGGGAACAGCGAGAATGCTTATCCTTATCTCAATATACCCGAATTCGATATAGAACAGCTTGATGCTGTTGTAATAACTCATGCTCATCTGGACCACTGCGGCTTTGTGCCATATCTCTACTATATGGGCTATGAAGGACCGATTTACTGTACACCTCCAACGAGAGACCTTATGTTTCTTCTGCACTGGGATTTTCTTGATGTTGTTGAAAGAGAAGGTAGAGAGCTACCTTATCCGAGGAAATATGTAAAGGAAATTCTCAAATATGCCATTCCTGTTGAATATGGAGAGGTTACAGATATAGCTCCTGATATAAGGCTTACGTTGCATAACGCAGGGCATATTTTGGGTTCGTCTATTGCTCACTTTCACATAGGTGAGGGACTTTACAATCTCGCTTATACAGGAGATATAAAATTTGAGCGTTCAAGGCTTCTTCAGCCTGCAAATGTTAGATTTCCAAGGCTTGAAACTATAATTATGGAGAGTACCTATGGAGGAAGAAGAGATGTTCAACCTTCAAGAAAGAAAGCAGAGGAGTTTATGGTAAAGGTTATAAAGGAGACTATACAGAGGGGTGGCAAGGCTCTTGTACCTGTTTTTAGTGTGGGTAGAGCGCAGGAGCTTATGCTTGTTCTGGAGGATTACGCCAACGAGGGAGTTCTTGAGGATATTCCTGTTTACCTTGATGGGATGATATGGGAAGCAACAAGCATTCATACCACATATCCCGAATATCTTAATATCGGGCTGAGGAATGAGATATTTCATAAGGGGCACAATCCCTTCATCAGTGAAATCTTTAGTAGAGTTACCGGTGCTGCAAATCGTAAGGAAATTATTGAAGGTGACCCGAGTATTATTCTCGCAACTTCAGGTATGCTGGCAGGTGGGCCTAGTGTTGAGTACCTTAGGAAGCTGGGTGACGACAGTAAAAATTCAATAATATTTGTGGGATATCAGGCTGAAGGCAGCCTTGGCAGGAGGATTCAGAAGGGCTGGAAAGAAGTGCCTATGAAGGAAAATGGCAAGACAAGGGTTGTGAAGGTGAATATGCAGGTGAGCACTGTTGAGGGATTTTCGGGGCACAGCGATAGAAATCAGCTTCTCAATTATATCAAAAGGCTGAATCCGAAGCCTGAAAGGATAGTTACATGTCATGGTGAAGAGAGTAAATGCATAGAACTTGCTTCTGCTTTACATAAGATTAGCAGGTCAGAGACAAGGGCCGCTATGAATCTTGAAGCTTTTAGGGTGAAATAGTAAAGTACAGGAACCCAAGGAGGGAGAAGGTTATGGTTGAGAAGGTGCTGGTGAAGAAAGTTGAGGATTACACTCAGGTTGGAAAGTTTGTAAGGGAGGCTTTTGAAACTTTTGGATTTGAGGAAGAAGACGAGGTAATAATTAAGCCCAATTTCTTAAAATATAATGACCCGTTGAGGGGGTGTATAACCCATCCTTCAGTGGTGAGTTCAGCAGTGGAGGCTGCTCGGGATTCTGGTCTTAAACCTTTAGTTGCGGAAGGAGGTTTTGGAAAGGATTCGGCAGATAAATGTTTTTCATCCTTCAATCTGGGAGATGGAGTTAATTTTGTAAATCTCAACAGGGAGGAGTTTGTAAAAATTAATGTAGGGGGAAAGGCTCTAAAGGATGTAAAGGTGGCAAAATCAGCTTTGAAAGCCTTGAATAAACCTTTTATCAGTCTGCCAAAGTTCAAGGTCCACCATCTTACTGGGGTGACACTTGGGATAAAGAACAATATGGGATTTTTAAAGAAACCTGCAGTTTATATGCATCTTAATATCCATCAAAAGCTTGTGGATCTGCTCGGAGTATTCAATCCTTCTCTTGTTATAATAGATGGCGTGGTGGGCGGTGACCTTTCGGAGTCCAAGACAAAACCTCTGGACCATGGTGTAATGGTTGCCAGCAATAATGTAGTTGCTGCCGATGCAGTTGCAGCAGAGCTCATGGGCTTTATGCCTGAAAAAATAGAACATATAAGGCTTGCGGCAGAGGTGTTAGGAGTGGACCTAGATAAAATAGAGGCAAATGTAGATATAGAAAGATTAAAACGGAATTATTCATTATCTTTTTTTAGCAGGGTCTTGGGCAAAATTGGAATATGATGGGAAATTAATTCTTATTTTCGAAACTTTTATGGGCTATGTATAGATATATATCTATATTAAAAATCATTATATTTTTGAATTATCTATTCTGTTTTCTCCCATCTCCTATTATTTTACTAGAAACTTCACAAATTTCTCTCTCTCCATCAGATAGTCAGCTAGACTTAAAAGTACGCCAATAACGAGGAGATAATAGGCATAGATTGCAACCTGATTGATGAGGGCTTCCTTTCTGCTGTGCAAGAAGTATTGCTGCAAGTACAAGGGAGCCGTTGCCACAAGCTTTACTACCTCGATATAATTTACATGAGCCTATCGCATAATTAATATTGCCGATTAAAGTTTATTTTATAATATTTATTAGTATGTGCAAACCGATAAGTATAAATAGGCTTATAGGCAATATATTTTTATTAAACAAACTAAATATAGCCTAAAAGCCTAAGTATATTATAGACATTAATCTTATTTAAGGTTTACGGGCTGTTTTAGTTGTTTCGAATGAGGTGAAAGATTGATTTCTACAAGAGCAGTACGTCAGATAGAACTCCAAACGAT
>QIGD01000106.1 GCA_003229935.1 Methanobacteriota archaeon
GACAGGACCTACGAGTCCCTGTCGTAAACATGCAAATCAAACCTATACCTGATAGTGCTAGAATCAGTGAGCAGGCTGAAACGCCTGTTGGGTTAGATAGGATAAAAAATCATTATTATAATTTTAAAATGGAGGTAGGGCAATTCCTCCCACATCTAAAGAGGTGGGTTTACTTGCCCAGAGGATCATGAAAAGAGTTTATCTTGATTATGCTTCTACAACACCCACTGATGAGAGAGTTGTTGAAGCTATGAAACCCTACTTTTCAGAGAAATTTGGCAATCCAACCAGTTTCTACTCCTTTGCGCAGGAGGCAAAAGAGGCTGTGGATAAAGCAAGGACTGAGGTGGCAGGACTTATAAATGCAAAACCAGATGAAATTATATTTACATCCTCAGGCACCGAAGCCTGTAATCTTGCTGTCAAAGGTACTGCATTCAGAAATAAGAATAAGGGAAAGCATATAATAGCATCTAGTGTTGAGCATTTTGCAGTTCTTGAATCCCTGAAGTGGCTCGAAAAACATGGCTTTGAAATTACCTATCTTCCCTGTGATAAGTCTGGAATAGTAAAACCAGAAGCTATTGAGGAAAGCATCAGAGATGATACAATTTTAATCTCGGTTATGCATGCAAACAATGAAATAGGTACTCTTGAGCCTATTAAGGAGATGGCTGAGATTGCTGAAGAAAAAGATATAACCTTTTTCAGCGATGCGTGTATAAGTAATGGTCTTGTGGATATAGATGTCGAAGAGCTTGGAGTTGATTTACTTGCATTGAGTGCACACAAGATGTATGGTCCCAAGGGAATAGGTGCTCTCTTTATTGCCAAAGGCACTGGAATAGAACCTTTAATCCATGGAGGAGGGCAGGAGAGAAGACTCCGTTCTGGAACTGAGAACGTTCCCAGTATTGTAGGCTTTGGAAAAGCTGCAGATATAGCTAAAAAAGAGATGAAGAGCTATGTGCTCGGTATGGAAATACTTAGAAATTATCTTATCGAGAAGGTTCTTAGGATTGAAAGTACAAAACTCAACGGACACCCTGAAAAACGCCTGCCAAATAATGCTAATTTTAACTTTGCCTTCATAGAGGGCGAGGGACTGATTCTAGAGCTGGATTTCAGCGGCATAAGCGCCTCAACAGGAAGTGCATGTTCATCTCCAACTCTTGAACCCAGTCATGTTCTAACTTCAATAGGTTTGCCCCATGAAGAAGTTCATGGAAGTCTAAGGATAACCCTCGGAAGGGAAACAAAAAAGGAAGAAATTGATTATCTTATTGATAATCTTCCTGGAACTGTTGAGAGGCTGAGAAGAATCTCACCTTTTAAGGGTGGTTTCGATGATTATGTAAAGGGAACTGAATGGAAAGGAGGACATAAACATGTATAGCGAGATTTTATTAGACCACTTCAGAAACCCCAGAAATATGGGGAGAATGGAAGATGCCGATGGTGTTGGAAAAGTTGGGAATCCTGCCTGTGGCGATGTCATGTACGTCTATATAAAGGTTGGTAAAAATGAAAAGGGCAAGGAGTATATAAAGGATATAAGCTTCGAAACCTTCGGATGTGCAGCAGCAATAGGTACCAGCAGTATGGTGACAGAGCTTGCCAAGGGAAAGAATTTTGAGGAAGCTGAAAATATTTCTAAAAGTGAGGTTGCTGATGCGGTGGGAGGCTTGCCAAGGAGGAAAATGCATTGTTCTCTTTTAGCGAGTGATGGATTGAAGGCAGCAATAGAAGATTACAGAAAAAAACAGACAGAAAAGGGGGAATAAACTATGAGAGGTGAGGAAGTTGCAAAACTTCTCAGAGAAAGGAAATATGAAGGAGCTATAGAAGAGCCAAGTGCTATGGGAACAGAAGAACATCCTCTGTGCAACGACAAGGTGAGTTTTTATATTACAGTGGAAGAAGGGCACATCAAAGAGATAAAGTATGAAGCTTATCAGTGTGCATCAACTATAGCAGGAAGTGAACTCACAGCTTCTATGGCTAAAGGAAAAACTCTCGAAGATGCCGAAACTATCAGTCTAAAAGACCTAGAAGACAAAGTTGGAAAGATTGGAAATACAAACAGATGCTGCAAGGAAGTGGCAATCTGGGCACTGAAGAAGGCAATATCCAGCTATAAGGGTAAGGCTGAGATATAAATGAGTAGAATTCTTAGGAAAATCTCAGAGCTGAAGAAGAAGAGAAAAGCTATAGTAATAGCTCATTACTTTCAGAACGATGAGGTTCAGGACGCCAGTGATTTTGTGGGAGGTAAGCTGGAGTGTGCGCTGTTTGCAGGGAAAAGCAAAGCTGAGGTTATTGTTGTAGCTGGCGTTGGCTTTATGGCAGAGCTTGTTAAACTTCTTGCTCCTGATAAAGTTGTTCTCCACCCCAGAGAAGATGCTCTCTGCCCTATGGTAGCAATGGTCGAAGCCGAGCAGATAGAAGAGATAAGAGATAACACTCTTGTCATTGGATATATAAAATCAAAGCCAAAACAGATGGCTCTCTGCCATGCTGTGGCAGATTTAGACAGACTTGAAAAACTGCTTGAAGATAAATGTGTTTTCCTTCCTGATAGGTATGTTGGAGACTATTTTTCGAAGAAACTTGGAAAGAAATTTATGCTTGCAGAAGGCTACTGCCCACCACACACCAGAATTCTTGCAGGTGAAGTTAAAAAACTCAAGGAGGAGCATGCAAAAGCTGATATTCTTGCCCACCCCCAGTGCAGAGGTGATGTTCTGGAGCTGGCTGACTTTATTTCCAATACCACAGGTATGGTTGATTTTGTAAGCCACTCTGCCGGGAGCGAATTTATTGTGTGCACTGAAATAGGTTTAAAGCACAGTCTGGAGAAGGAGTTCCCTGAAAAGAGCTTTTACTTTCCAAGTGAATTTGCACTTTGCAGGAATCACAAGAGCATTGACCTTGGTGATATATACCTGTCTATGAAGGAGATGGAGAAAAAAGTTGAAATACCAGAAGATATAGCTGAGAAAGCCAGACAGGCCCTTCATGCTGGCGGAATAATCTAATAGCCATCATAATCTTTTTATTCCTAATTGTCTGAACAGTTATAAGAAGTCACATTCTGTGTTAATAACAGATAAGGTAAATGAGGTCTCAGATGGATACAGAAACAAAAAGTAAAATAATTGAAACCGCCCGGAAACTTTTCACCAGAAAGGGGTATTTTAACACCTCCATTCGAGACATCTCGCGGGAGGCTGGACTGAGCATAGGGGCAATATATCACTATTTTAACGGAAAAGAAGATATTGCAGAGTACCTCTATAACGATACTTTACAGTTTCTCATGAGAAACCTGAAAGAGGCACTTGTCGATGAAAAATATGCTAAAGAGGAATTCATGAGAATCATTGAAGTATTTTACAGGCTTACCGATGAGTTTCCAGATATTATGGAATACGCCCTGTATGTAAAGCACAGAGAAATCATGAGAGACAACCGCACTATATGTTCCTCTGAACCTTTCGAATACATTATGAAAATAGTATCGGATGCTATTGTAAAGGAAGAAATAAGGGATATGGACCCACTGTTAGCAACCGCAACTTTAATGGGACTTCCAATCAGGCTTATAACCCTAAAGCTGGACGGTGTTATTCAGGATAGTCTTTTTAATTATGTCGATGAAACTTTTGATTCCTGCTGGAGGGCGCTAAGAAGATAGTTTCAAGTTTCTTTTAACAGGTTATTTAAATATTACAATCGTGTAGAACGAATGTTCGTTCTATAGGTGGTGAAGATATGAGTAAACTAGCAATAATTGTAAGAGAAGATGCATACGATAGAATTTTGACACCTCTGAGTTTTGCCTACCTCGGGGTTGCCTCTGACATGGAGGTTGATATGCTATTCGTAAACTGGGCAGCAAGGGTATTGACTAAAGGCGGTGCTGAGAATTTGAAGGTTTCAAAGGAACATGAAGGCAGCGATGAGATGGTAAAAGCCAAGGTGGCCGAGGCTGGACTTCCCACAGATATCTATGAAATTATCAAGGCACTAAAGGCTACAGGAAAGGTAAGGATGTATGTGTGCAGTCTTGCTGCATCGATTTTTGGCGTTACAAAGGAGAACCTTGTACCAGAGGCAGAAGATATAGTCGGAGCAACATGGTTCCTCTTGGAAAAGGCTGAAAAGGCGGACACAGTCCTAACATTATAATGGTGATATAGTTGGTAGGAGCTGATGAGGTACTGGATGTTTCTGGCATGTGTTGCCCCATGCCAATTGTTAAAGTCAAGCAAGCATTATCAAAAATGGAAGCAGGAAAAATCCTAAAGGTTATAGCAACTGACCTGGGCACAAAAACAGATATTCCAGCATGGGTTAAGCATAATGGAGATGAACTCTTAGATATGAGTGAAGAGAGCGGTAAGTTTATTTATCTGATTAAAACAAGAGGGTAAATCTCAATCGTCACCCATGAAAATGGGTGGCTTGTATCGTTAAAGACAGAGATAACATGTTGATTAGAAGGCATTAAAAGATGCAGAAGTTATTGGTAGAGTTTCAGAACACATCAAGGGATGCTCTTAAAGTTCCCTGCTCTGTAAGTGGAGCATTAAACAGAGAGGAAACTCTTACCGTGCTTCGCACAGCACTGGTCAATAACATCTCCAAAGAGCTACACTCTGGCAAAAGTGGACAGGACTTGAGAGTCCCTATCATAAACATGCAACCCCAACTGATACCCGATAGTGCTAAGAATAATGAGCAGGTTGAAATACCTGCTGGTTTGGATTGGATTAAGATTCTTTTTCTTTTATACAATTTTAAAAAAGGTGAAACATGGCAATTCTACCTACCCCTGAAGGAGGTGGATATCCTTGCCCAGATTTGATGAGCTCTTATATTTGAGTGAAGAGGGCAATAAGTTTATTTATCAGATTAAGACAAGAGTGTATCTATGAATAAAGTTATCGTTTTTTCGGATTACTCCTGCCCATTCTGCTATCTAAGCAAAAAGGCACTGGACA
>QIGD01000107.1 GCA_003229935.1 Methanobacteriota archaeon
GCTGCCAGATGACAACTGGAGACTGGAGTACACACCTTTTCTCAAGGATGCTAAAGAGTTCAACAAGAGATACAGACCGAGAACAGCTTCGGAACGGGAAAACTCACGAATCAAACTTTTGACTCTGGTAGGAAGCCTGAAGGAGAAGACAAAAAGTACTCCCCATATGACCAAGAACACTGTTAATAGTCAGGTAGTGATAGGTTTGATATCACTGCAGTGTTCTGCCCTGACACAGTATGCCATCGAGTGCAGGATGACGCTATACACTCAGGTGACACTGAAAGCATTGGCGTAATTTAGAAGGAGTTGTAGTAATGCGTCATCGGGTAAGCGTTCTGAATAGGGAATATTTCACAACTACAGGCGTTTTGCCTGATTATTGTGGAATTTGATAGGACTACAATACAGTCCTGGAATTTATCGCCATCTTGTAAGAACCATCATGCAAACAGAGTTCGTTTTCGGGACTGTAGAGAAACCTTAACTGATGACCAATGGAGTTGTAGTAAGAAAGTGAAAAAATCAAATTGCAAAGGAGAGATGGCAAAAAGAACGAAAGGCTTTTAGGACATAATCACAGAATTTTGCGATAGGCTCTAACAATTATTAAACTGTTAAATAGACAAGGTTCCTCTGAAAGCGCTATCCTCTAAAAAATAAAAAAATGTGGAAAAATTGTCCTTAATTCAGGCCCAATTTCCTTCTTTTTTCTTCTATCTTTTCTATCATTACTCTAGCTGTTTCCACAGGGTCAGAGCCAGTAAAAACAGTAGCCCCGACCAGACCTTCTGCATCCTCTGTCAGTATTTTTGTCACAAGCTGGCTACCTGAAATTCTCGGCGGCGGATTTATATGGGTGGTAACCCCAAGGCTCACTGCCCATGTGCCTATAGAGAGTGCCTTCTCAGTTGTATATTCCGGTGCGCTGGCCAGCACAGGGAGGTCTTTTATTGGCACACCAATCCTGTCGGAAAGTGCCTTCAAAAGGTCGCCTATTCTTGAGTTGTCCACACATGAGCCAAAATTGAGTACAGGCGGCAGAGCCTCCATACCAGCAGCCTTGCCCAGAACCTTCAATACACCCTGAAGGTCCTCTCCTGCCTCCTTGTAGGCTGTGTCAGGATTCATAAGCCCTGACTTTGCATGAGCTGTGGCAACGCATCCAGTAGATATCACAAGTACATTGCGCTTTATGAGCTCCCTAGCAATTTCAACATTCATGAAATCATGTTTTACCCTTGGATTATTACAACCCACAATAGCCACTGCACCACGGATTTTACCTTCAGTGATAGCGTCCACCAGAGGTTTTAACGGGTCCTCTTTGTTAATTTTAGAGAGTACTGCCACCAAAACCTCAGGACTAAAACCTGCCATAACTTTGGACTTTACATTCGGTATATTAACCCTCTTCGGGTCTCTATTCTTGAAGTTATCTATTGCCAGCCTCACAATTTTTTTAGCAACCTTATCAGCTTCTTTTTCATTGAACTCTATGTGTTCTGCACCAGGAATCTTTGCGATATCAGCAGTGGTGATAACTTTAGTATGGAAATTATCTGCCACCGGCACAAGCCCTGGATATATACACTGATAATCTACCACCACAGCTTCCATTGCCCCAGTTATAATGGCAGTCTCAGTATTCAATTCATTTCCTGCTATGGGAATCCCCTTTCTTTCCAGTAGCTCTATTCCTGTACAGCAAAGTCCCACCACATTTATACCCTTTGCTCCAGCTTTTATTGCCTCTTCCTCCAGGTCTTCTGCCGCATCCACAATCTTCTCTGAAAGCAGGGGCACATGACCATGTGTGGAAATATTGATATAGTCTTCCCTGAGTACACCGAGCCCAGCCTCTGAAATTTTTGGACTTGGACTTCCAAAAAGAATATCCTGCAAATCCGTTGACATAGCAAGGCCACCATAGCCATCAACAATCCCTGTTTTCAGCATGCCAAGTATTATGTTTACAGGGTCTGCATCCACACCCATAGTTCTTCTGTGCATACCCTCATTTACTACAACATTTCCACCGAAGGGTAGAATGCCAAGTTTTTTCCAGGTATCAATACGCTCCTCGGGGGCATGCAGTTTAATCCAGTCCATGGCATCTTCGCCGTGCTGCCTTCCCAAGTCTTCCAGAGCCCTGTTTGCCACCTCCATGGCAAGCAGCTTTTTATCCTTTGTGTCAGCCCCTTCAATTCCCAGACCCCCGGCAATCCTTCTAAGCTTTGCCTCATCCTTAATTTCATAGGGAGCATTACCCATGCCAGCCTCCCGTAAAAGTATAGCCACGTGTCTTGCATGGTCCATATGGGACGCCGCCCCTCCTATTGTATTCTGGAGAAGTCCTCTGGCAACTATAGTATCAGCCGTGGCACCGCATACCCCTCTGGGTGAATTTGGGGTAATCCTACATGGGCCCATATTACAGGTCCTGCAAGACACTCCTTCCTCACAGAATGTGCACTTTGGCTCCTGCTTCTGAACCCTGTCAAAAGCTGTATCTATTCCATCCTTTTTTGCTATTCTCAAAAGCTCCACATTGGCAGGGTCTATGGTTGAATCCTCTATACTCCTGCCCCTCGTATCAAATTCTTTCATATCTTCCACCTCCTGATTTAAACTGTATTTTATAACTATTATAGGTACAGTCGCATTTTCTAGTGATAGATGAGTATGAATAACCCCTCTTCCCGAAACCTTTATTAGTTCCGGAAGAGAGGTATTCTTGGTGATTAAACGATGGTATATATTAACTGTACACTATTTAACTTTTTGCATCAAGACGAGCTGCTTTCCACCTTTTTAGGTATGCAAACGACTTTGAATATACTCCCGATGGTATCTTCCGAAGGTCGTGCCCCCTTTCTGCCCAGGATGTGGAGTCAGGATGACCTCAATGGCTACAACACCTACACCAAGAAAGGGCTTGATAGCGAAGATAGACTCCTTCGACACGAAAGTCCAGAAACGCCTTAAAAAATCGAGAAGAACTGGGACAGGTATACCACCTTCTACTTCGTGAAGGGAGCACCGGCAACCAACAACCCCATATAGAACTACTACTCCACAAGCCTGAAAACGCACAGGAAGAAACAGTTCAGGAGTGATGTGGGCATCGAGAACCAGATGAAGCTTTCACAAATAAAAATGGTAGGGATGTTGAAGGGGTGCGGAAGGACGCTGATTGAGGTGCTTTCAGGGTTCAGACCTATTCTGGCATCAGGATGAAGAATCAGCTGAGAACCAATCCACGGAAAAAAAGATATAAAACCCAGCCATGGCTATCGAGTTTATGTGGTTTGTGAGGGCAGAAGTAGGGCTTGTGGAAAGAGTGAAATTGAATGTCTGTGAATTTTTAAGGGAAAAGCATGCAGTGGAGGATTCCCTGTGTTTATTCAGCAAGATCAGAACGAGATTACAGGCGAAAAGTTAAATATCACTGGAATTTTAGATAGTGCCACCATTATATAATCTATAAAATGAAAAAACAGCAAAATTCCAAATCTCTCATGTCATATATTTTCCTCTGATATTATATGGATATTCTAACACATGAACTACCCACGACTAAAGTCGTTGGTTTTTTGCTATGTCTGTCATAAATATCCAGCAGGCTTTTATTTCTGAATTCATATTTAGCATTATGGGTAAGATAAAAACATTTTCTGGCAATATAGTTGATGTCCTGAACTCCGAAGTTTATCCGGGCACCCTTAAAATATCTCATGGCAGAATACTAGATATCTCACAGGAAAAGAAAAATTATAAAAATTATATTATTCCAGGATTTATAGATTCTCATATTCACATTGAAAGTTCAATTCTTCCACCTTCAGAGTTTGCCAGAGCAGCAGTAATTCATGGTACAGTGGGTGCAGTGTGTGACCCTCACGAGATTGCCAATGTTCTCGGCATAGAGGGTGTGAAATATATGATAGAAGATTCAAAAACTGTGCCCATGAAACTATACTTCAGCGCTCCCTCCTGTGTGCCTGCAACAGACTTTGATAGCAGCGGTGCAGTTCTCGGTACCGTGGAGGTGGAAGAACTTATGAAGCTGGATGAAATAAAATGCCTGGGTGAGGTGATGAACTTCCCTAGCATTCTGGAGGGCAATTCCGAGTTGATTAAAAAAATCAGCCTTTCTAAAAGATACTCAAAGCCAGTAGATGGCCATGCCCCTGGGCTAAGAGGGCAGAAACTTGAGAAATATATAAACTCTGGAATATCAACCGACCATGAATGCCTTAACAGAGACGAGGCAGAAGAAAAGCTAGGTCTTGGTATGATATTGAACATCAGGGAGGGTTCAGCAGTGAGTAACTTTGAGGAGCTTATCCCTCTTCTGGAGAAGCATTATAAAAGATTTATGTTCTGCAGTGATGATAAGCACCCTGATGACCTGATAAAAGGGCATATTAACAGTATGGTGAAAAGGGCGGTAAATTATGATATAGATGCAATAAAGGTCTTAAGGGTTGCCTGTGTAAATCCTGTACTTCACTACAGTCTGGATGCTGGACTGCTGCAAAGAGGAGACGCTGCTGATTTTCTTGTTGTGGATAATCTGAAGGATTTTAATGTAATCAAAACAGTTATAAACGGAGAAATTGTGGCAGAAGAAGGTAGAACATTCATCAACAGAAAAACCCCTGAAGTTATGAATAATTTTAAAGCAGAAAAGAAGAAAACAGAGGATTTCAGAGTCAAGTATAGCAGAGGGGGTATGGTCATTATTGAAGCACTGGATGGAGAGATTGTAACAGGTAAACTTATTCTTCCTCCATATATAGCTGATGGATATGCTGTATCTGATATTAAGAGAGATATACTGAAAATAGCTGTGGTGAATCGCTACGGGAAGGGTGTAGTGAGAACTGGTTTTGTGAAAAATTTTGGTCTTACAGAGGGAGCTATTGCCTCAAGTGTGGCTCATGATTCTCATAATATTATAGCTGTCGGGGTATCTAA
>QIGD01000108.1 GCA_003229935.1 Methanobacteriota archaeon
ATATATAACTCTTTCGGTGGCAATTAACTAATGGTTCGCTCTCATCCCACCACTAAAGATGGTGGGCTTTCCCGCTCACTGACATCGTAAAGAGATTCTATATCTGGAGGGGACATGAAGAGCTTGTAGACTGGATAAAAACAACAGTAAAGAAAAAAGACAGACGGAAATTCTTCCAGATTCTAACACCTGAAGAAAAAGAGAAAATCCGTACCGTTGCAGTTCACCCCCGAGATGCTGCTATTATTGCAGTATGTGAAGAGCTTGGCCTACGCCCTGGAGAGCTTGCAGCTCTACGTCTGAAAGATTTTGAGATATATGACAATGGAATTATGATTCATGTCCCCCTGGAAGGAAAAACAGGGGCTCGGCGCATACGTATGATAGAAAAGGTTGCCATTCTCACCAGATGGCTTGAATCTCATCCATTGAAAGGTAACCCCGAGGCTCCCGCCTGGCCTATTATGGACTGGCATAGTAAAAAGATTATGACAGGTGAACTCACGCTGAAAGCAATCTCTTCAAGAGTATCTGACCTGGGTAAGAAAGCTGAATTGAAACGCCCCCTTAGTATATATTTATATAGGCATACAGCTGCAACTGAAAAGGCGCAGTGGATGACTGAAGCGCAGATGAAGATATATTTTGGGTGGGAAGCAGACAGCACCATGCCAGCTATCTATATTCACCTTGCAGGAAGAGACCTGGATGATCCGATGCTTGAGCACTACGGCCTGAAAGAACCAAAAAAGAGTGACAAACCCCTGCGCTGCGAGAGATGTAATGAAATCAATGAGCCAAGAGCCCATTTTGCTTCCGGTGTGGATATCCTCTAACGGCAGATGTAAAGCGTAAGGCCAAGGATAGAGAAGAGAAAACAGTTAAAATCGCTGATACTACCTATGAAACAAGACTACAACGCCTGGAAAGAATGCTGGAGAAACTCCAAAATAAATAAAAGTAATTTCATAGAAAGAGATATATATTATAAGATAGAAATAATAGGTATTAAGTCCCCAGTATGGTTCTACATATGTGGGGCAATACTGGGCTTATATAAACTTTTTTTGAGGGGTATTGTGTGTGGAGGAGAGATTACACTCAAATTTGATAAAGATGCAATAGTGTTCATTGATGGAAACAATTTTTATCATAATACTAAAAAGATTGGTGTAAAACCTAGCCGCATTGATTTCTTCAAGCTGTGTAAATTTGTTTGTTTTAAATTTAATTGCAATTGTAAAAAGACCATTTATTATAATTCCATCCCTGATATAAGAGATGGGAATGAGGTATATTGGGGTCATATTAAATTTTTAGAAAACTTAAGAATGTTGCCAAATTTTGAGGTAAAAATGAGAAAGCTTCAGAAGAATTCTACTAAGGAGATTTTAAAAGAAAGGCAATATATTATTTCCAAATTAGATTTATGTGGATTGTGTAAACCAAAAGTCGAAGAAAACTGCGATTTTTGTATTGGGAATATTAAAAGAAAAGAAAAAGGTATTGACGTAATGATTGCCACAGATATGTTGGAAAGAAGTATAATTAAAAAAGAATGTGATTGTTGTATTCTTATTTCTGGAGATGCTGATTTTATCCCTGCACTGGATATAATAAAAAATAATGGTACTGATGTTTTTAGCGCATCTTTGCCAAGGGGATATTCATCAGAATTGCGAAAAAAACACCATTATTTGGTTTTGGAAAAACAATTAATATTAGATAAGTGTTTAAAGGATTAACTTTTATATTAAGGTCTATGAAGGACCTCTTTATGCCTGGTATTATCTTTAAAAAGGCCATCTCCAAAAAATATCCTTTATCTTTAGTTTCCTCCTCACCATAACAACAGTCTTTTCAGTTTTTCTTGAAACAATCTCTGGAAAAACACCTTTTATGAAGTTTTTCAGGAAAGTCTCATGTGTTGCTCCAATTACAACTATGTCATGCCTCTTAATCTCCTTAGCAATAGTACCGATGCGATCAT
Source organism: Methanobacteriota archaeon (assembly GCA_003229935.1). GTDB lineage: Archaea > Hydrothermarchaeota > Hydrothermarchaeia > Hydrothermarchaeales > BMS3B > BMS3B. The sequence goes on from QIGD01000108.1 coordinate 1,991, forward strand.
CCGATAATTTAACTATACTATCAGCCTCTATTCCTACCGCCCTTCTGGTATCATTAACATAAGCTTTGCCCAGCTTCATGCTCTTTTCATCACCTGCAACATAAATTAGTGCTGCCTCCGCCTTTGTAACCTTTTGTAAATCCTTGGCAATTTCTGCTGCCATATATCCATGGGGACCTCCTGCAGTCGGAATAAGGATTTTCTTTATATTCTTTGCTTCAAAGCCAGATTCAAATCTCACAGCAATAACATCACATGGTGCCTTCAAAATTATAGGGTCGATAGTGCTTCCAAGAATGAAATCCCTTCTGAAAGTTCTTCCTCTCCATCCAAGAATTACCTGATTTATCTTTTCCTCCTCAATTGTATTCAGGATAGCTTCAGGGGTACTGTGAGCAACTTTCAGAATGCCACTGGTGGGAATATCTCCAGCCTCATTTATGAACTTTCTGAGAAAATCCTTTCGCTCTTGAACATATTTTTTCCCTGCATAAAGAGGTGTTTGCTGGGGTAATGTTAATACTGAAAGTAAGACAATTTCACCTTCTCTTGACCTTGCAATCAGGTTCGCAAAGTCTATCAGCTTTTTTGCTGTAGCAGGATTACCAACAGGCACAAGAATTCTGTATGCAACCTTTCTCACAGCCTTCTCCTTAAATACTGTTTTAAATTCTTTTTCCAATTTATTTCTCTCTTTCTTTCTGGAATATGTGAAATAAATAATAACACCCAAAAATATCCATGCAATAGAGGTTGCAAAAGCTATAAATCCATTTGCAATCCTGGTTACCATGAAAAATGCGATAATTATCTGAAGAGAGATTGCTATTAGAGGAAGATATGGAACAAGGGGAACTCTGAAAGTCCTTTTAAGATTCGGAGACCTAAACCTGAGGATTATGAGTACAAGGTTTACCTGAATGAACAGAAGGATAAACATTATATCAGCTGAAGCAGCTACAGCCTCTATTGGAAGGAGTAGAGCTATTGTCGTAATTATAATATATGTAAAGAAAACTGCAACATGAGGTGTTTTTGTTTTTTTATTGATGTGTGCAAGCCTGCTGGAAAGATAGCCATCCCTTGCCAGAGCAAAAGATATCCTAGAGGATGAATAAATTGTTGCATTCATCGCACTTATTGTAGAAATTATTCCAGCAATCAGGAGTACAAGTGTTCCATAAGGCATTATCTGTTTTGAAACATTTATCAACCCCATTTCTGCAAGTCTGCCAAGAAAAACCCAACTTGGAATTCCATTCGGTGTTTTAATAGCTCCCAGGACTGTAAAAGCCACCAGAATATAAATCACTACAGCCACAAATAAGGATATGAAGATTGCTCTGGGTATGTTCTTTGCAGGATTTTTGACCTCCTCACCGCTCTGAACGATTATCTCAAAACCTTCGAAGGCGATAAATGTGAGTCCCATTGCAGCAAGGATTCCAATCAAGCCCGTAGGGGTAAAAGAAGGATTAGTGAATTGCATTATCCAGTCCGGTCTGTTAAGTGTCTTGTAAATACCGAAACCAACAAACACGACAAGAATGAGGACTTTTAAGACTGTAACGAAACCACCAATCCTTCCTGTTTCCTTAACTCCTCTATAATTTATATATGCTAGGAAGGAGATTGCAATGAATGACGAAACTTTGGCAAGCAGACTTCTAGACAGGGGAATAGCTGGAAAAAGAATCGCTGCCACAAAAACTCCAAAGGTCACAGCATATAGTGAGCAGGCAACACTATGTGCAAACCAATCTATCCAGCCGGCAAGAAACCCGAAAGATGATGGAAATGTCTCTTTTATCCAGACATAACCTCCTCCCGCACCGGGAAGTGCTGAACCAAGTTCTGCATAAGATGCAGCAGTAATAATACCTATCGCTCCATTGAACAAAAAAACGAGAATAAGAGCAGGACCTGCAACCCCTGCTGCAATACCGGTCAAGGCAAAAACGCCTGCCCCGATCATACCTGCAATACCTATCATTGTTATGTCAAAGAGGCCAAGGTCCCTATTCAGTTTGACCTTAATATCCGAATTCTGGCCTCTCCGTCCTGGTGACATAACAATTTTACTCCTTATTTTGATGAATATATCTCAGGTATAAGTCAAGAAGAACTATATTCATTTACTAATTAAAGTTTAAATTATTATCTATAAATCTCAATTGATGTTATCAGATTTCCAGAATATTTATTTATGACCTTTATATTCTCAAATTTTTTAATTTCATCATCTGATATCAGGCTCATTCTAGATAACCATATAAAAGGGGATAGCCAGAAATTGATATACCATTCAGGCTTTGTGTGTAGAATTAAAAAAAAATTTCCGTTTTTATTCAATAATCTCTGTGACTTATTAACAAAATCTGGCCTGGATTGAAGGTGGGATATCACAATAATACAGATTATAATATCAAATTGCTCTTTTATGTCATCCAACTCTGTAATGTCTGTCTCCCTAAATTCAACTATGGAGTTATTCCTGAATTTATTCTTCGCAATCTTCAACATATCTGGTGAAAAGTCCAGACCCAGATACTTTTTAAATTCAAGATTAAGAGAGTATATTTTTTCTAAATTTACTCCTGTACCGCAGCCCAGTTCCAGAACAGTCTTGCTTTCATCTAAATTATCTTTCAAAAAATTAGCCAAGTCACCCTCTGCTTTAGAAAGAAATAACTTACTATATACAGGCCTTAAAGGGTCATACCATTTGGCATTACCAATTGAATAAAGTTTCCTGACATCATTCCTATCCATAAATGTCTAACCTTTCTGTTATTTATAAACCTTTCCAGAGATGAAAGTCCATGTGTATAACGATATTAAATATCCACTGGGTGTTTCATACTCACCCTAAGCTTTTTATATATACTCAGTACTTCGTAAAGTAATTTCCAGAAGTTATCAATAACCTTAACTCCTTTCATTTAGAGAATCAGTACTTCATAATTTGACCGTATAAA
>QIGD01000109.1 GCA_003229935.1 Methanobacteriota archaeon
TTGGCTTTGTATTCTATCATCTGTCTAAGCTGATAGAACGACCAACTGTTCAACGAATACCTGAATGACTTAGCAGACTTGGCATTACGAATGCCTTTCAAGTCCTCCATCTTCAAGCCACTTTTATTTTCCATCGCCATATTAACAATCTTTCGACTTATCTTATGGTTCATGTCACTGATTTATAAATCTTTTAGTGGCAATTAAATCTGGTTCGCTCTCATCCCACGACTAAAGTTCGTGGGCTTTCCCGCTCACGATATCGTAATGTTATATTTAAAGATTATGCAGAACGAACAATTTGGAAATCTCAGATTCTCAAGCCTTAAGTAACCTTTCAATATCCTCAGCCTTAATAATTCCATCCAGTTTTTCCACTTCCTTACCATCTTTATAATATACCAGCGTAGGAACACTTGTTATATCATTTTCCTGAGCAAACTCTGAATATTCATCCACGCTTATTCTCAGGAAATCCACCTTCTTTCTCCAGTGATAATAGAGTCTGAGCATCACTGGTTCCAAGTTTCTACAGGGTGTACAGCCAGGTGATGTGAACCACACAAGCACTCTATGTCTCTCTTCCTTTTTAATATTTTCAGGCGATATAAGAGGAATCGGAATCATCTATTCCTCCTCCTGATTTCTGGCGTGTAGTTCTTTAACAGGAGAGAGTTAGTCACAACAGTAACGCTGGAGAAAGCCATTGCAAAAGCTGCAATAGCTGGCTGAAGCAAAAATCCCAAACTCGGGAAGAGTACACCCATAGCAATCGGAATTGCTGTAATGTTATAGAAAAGTGCCCAGAATAGGTTTTGCTTTATCTTGGATATAGTTTTTCTGCTCATCTGCATTGCAGCAACAACATCCAGGAGATTATCCCTTATAAGAACAATATCTGCAGTCTCTATAGCAACATCTGTACCCGAGCCAAGAGCTATGCCCACATCTGCCTGAGCTAGAGCAGGACTATCATTGATACCATCGCCCACCATGGCTACATTCTTTCCAGCATTCTGAAGTTCCTTAATCTTGCCTGCCTTACCATCTGGTAGAACCTCAGCAAAAAACTTCTTTATTCCGGCTTCCTCTGCTATAGCTTTTGCCGTTCTTGTGTTGTCGCCTGTAAGCATTATAACCTTCATGCCCATCTTATGTAGCTCTGTCACAGCTTCAGCAGAGTGGGGCTTGAGATTATCTCTGATAGCTATAGCTCCAATAACTTTCCCTTCATATGCAATAAGAACTGCTGTTTTACCCTGTTCCTCAATTCCCTTAAGCTTATTCTCAAGAAGAGAAATATCAATCTCATTATCAGTCAGAAACAATCTTGTACCTATAACCACTCTCTTGCCATTATAGGTTGCATCTATTCCATAACCGGGAATAGCTATAAATTTCTCAGCCTCCTTAAAATCTATTCCCTTCTCTCTGGCTGCTTCAACAATTGCTTTGCCAAGAGGATGTTCTGAACCAACCTCTGCAGCTGCAGCAACCTCAAGAATATCCTTTTCAGAAACTTTTTCTGCAGCAACCACATCTGTCACCTTTGGTTTTCCTGTTGTCAGAGTTCCTGTTTTATCCATCACAACAGTATCAACTTTATGGGCCTGCTCAAGTCCTTCCCCACCTTTTATTAGAATGCCCTGCTCTGCACCCCTACCTGTGCCCACCATTATTGCTGTTGGAGTTGCCAGACCAAGAGCACATGGACAGGCTATTACAAGTACTGCAATGAATATTGTAAAGGCAAAGATGAAGGTATCGACTTCAGAAGATAGAATTCCCATAGGGTTGAAATACCAGAATAAAAAGGAAAGCACAGCTATACTAACAACTATTGGCACAAAAATTCCTGCTATTCTGTCAGCAAAATTCTGAATTGGAGCCTTGGAAGCCTGAGCATCCTCCACCAGTTTAATAATCTGGGCAATAGCTGTATCTGCACCAACTTTTACTGCCTTAACCTTGAGAACTCCATCCTTGTTTAATGTGGCACCTATGACTTCATCTCCGGGCTTCTTATCAACAGGTATACTTTCACCTGTCAGCATACCTTCGTCAATACTGCTGTGTCCTTCCACAACAACACCATCAACAGGAATACTCTCTCCAGGTCTAATAACAACAATATCACCAGATACAACCTTCTCTATGGGCACTTCAACTTCTTTGCCATCTTTAAACACCCTGGCAGTCTTTGTCTGAAGTCCAACAAGTTTTTTGATTGACTCACTGGTTTTTGACTTTGCCTTTGCCTCAAGATAGCGCCCCATTAGAATAAATGTAACTATTAAACCTGCACTATCGAAGTACACAACCCCTGGGAATGCTCCATGGAAAAATGTTACAAGCGTAGAGTATAGATAGGCAGAACCTGAGCCGAGAGCCACAAGAACATCCATATTTGCCGTTCTGTTCTTAAGGGCACCGTAGCTACCCCAGAAAAACTCTCTTCCTGCATAGAAGAGCACAGGTGTTGTGAGGATAAAGAGGAGATAATCAGAAGAAAATATTTCAGGAAGATGGAAAAGATACCCATAACTTCCAATCACAATAGGTATTGAGAGAATCGCGGCAATCAGAAGATTTCTTTTTTTCTTCTCTGTTTCCTTTCCTCTTTCTACCTTCTCAACATCTTCCTCAATAATATCAAAACCGGCCTCTCCCACCTTTCTCTTTATTTCTTCAATATCGATATCCTGCAGGAATTCAACAAAGAGACGCTGAGTAGTAATATTTGCCGAGGCATTGATAACCCCCGGAACCTTGGAAACTGCAGTCTCAAGAGTTTTTGCCTGATTTACGTCTCTCAGCTCTGAAACCTTAAGTCTCAACTTTTCTATGGCTACACTGTAACCAACCTCACGTATCTTCGCAATAATATCTTCAAGAGTTACTTTCTCTGGATCAAACTCAACATAGGCGGCTTCAGCGCCAAGATTAACTTTAGCCTTTTGTATTCCCGGAGTTCTTTTAAGAGCCTTTTCTATTGTTACAACACAGCTTGCACAGTGCATTCCTATTATAGGCAGCTTTATTTTTTGCATGTACAAAATGGAAAACTAGAGGTGAATACTTTGAGACTTGATAGCACTGATATTAGAATTCTGAAACTTCTAGAGGATGATTCAAGAATAAGCCATAAGAGAATAGCTGAGCTTCTGAACCTGAGCAGACCTACTGTTAAATCTAGAATTGGGAAGCTTATCAATAACGGAATTATAAAAAGATTTACTGTTCAGATTGGAAAAGAAGCTTTAAAAGAGAATATAACTCTTTTTATTATGGCATCATCTTTAAATAAGAAAATCCTAGAGATTGATGAGATAGTAGAGATTTATAGGGTTACAGGTGAGAAACCCCTTCTGATGAAGGCTGTTGTGGGAGGTATGAAAGAAGCAGTTGAACTTGCAGATAAACTAAGTGAATTTTCAGGAGATATAGTTGTTGAAATTGCTCTTGAAAATCTAAAGTCTGAAGAGGCCGAACCTGTGCTAAAAGCAGAGTATACCTGTGATTACTGCGGAAGCACAACAAATACTCCAATAATTTTCAAGCACCACAATGTGGAGCGCTATTTCTGCTGTCCCGTGTGCTTGAAGAACTACAGAAGGGCAGTGAGAGAAAGTAGATAACCACTCCTTTCCCTCACTTTTTAAACGTTGACTTTTAAATAAAGGCTATGGTTATTATCATAAGATATGATGAGATAGGGCTGAAATCAAAACCTGTCAGGGCAAGAATGGAAAAAGCCTTAATCCAACATTTAAAGAGAGTTCTCGGTGATGTGAGAATTACAAAAGAGTACGGAAGAATTTTTGTTCATTCTGATAGCAGAGATGATACAGAAAAAGCTGCAAAGGTTTTTGGTGTTGCCTCGACATCTCTTGTTGTGCAAGTTGATTCAGAACTGGAAAATCTGATAGGTAAAATATTAGAGTATGCCAGAACCAGGATTTCTGGTGATGAAAGCTTTGCCCTAAGGGTCAGAAGAAATGGAAATCACAGCTATTCAAGTATTGAAGTTGCAAGAATAGCTGGAGCTGAGGTCGTCAGGGAAACAAACGCAAAGGTTAATCTAACAAATCCTGATGTAGAAATTCATGTTGAAATAAGAGAAGATAAAGCCTATATCTTTGACGAAATTATTAGTGGTGCAGGAGGACTCCCATATAGCACACAGGGAAAAGCTATATCACTTGTAAGCGGAGGTATAGACTCTCCAGTATCGACTTACATGGCAATGCGCAGAGGAATAAAACCAATTTGCGTTTTTATGAACCCTTCACCCCTTGTAGATAAAAGAACTGAAGACAGAGCTTTGGAGACTATAAAGGTTCTTTCAGGATTGGTAGGAGAAGATTTAAAAACTTATTTTGTTCCCTATGGAGAAGTACTGATGGAGCTTATCAAAGTTAAAGACTCTGCTTTGGGTTGTGTTCTATGCAAACGGATGATGTATAGAACAGCTGAGATTATTGCTGAAAAGGAAAGAGCAAAGGCCATTGTTACAGGTGAAAGCCTGGGGCAGGTAGCTTCTCAAACCCTTGACAATCTGGCTACAATTTCAAAAGCAATTTCAATACCTGTCTTAAGGCCACTCATAAGTATGGATAAAAATGAGATTATAAAAATTGCCAGAAAGATAGGTACCTATGAGATTTCAATAATGCCTGCCAACTGCTGCCTTGGCCCTCCTTTAAAACCATCCACAAGTGCTACACCTGAAAGGGCTGAGAAAGCAGAAAATGAAATTGAAGTTGAGAGGCTTGCCGAAGAGATGGCCGAGAAGGCAAGAGTTTTTTATGCATGATTCTATAAACCCCAGATATTACTGATATTCCCTCCACGTATATTTGCACTTGGTACATCTGAAGAATCTTGTCTCGCTCTCATCAGCCTTTCTTGTCTGTACAAGCCACCATTCAGCCTCCATATTACCACACTTTGGACACTCAGATTTTATCCTTGGCATAGTATGAACATCTTCTTCTTCAAGAAGGAGCAACCTATCTCTTTTCTTTTCCTTTCTCTTTATCTTATATTCACTTTCATTCTCGATGGGCTTCTCCTGACCACAGGTGGTACAAACAAGGACATTACCCTTAGGGAGCATCAGATTCTTACACTTTTCGCAAAAAATTACCATTCTTCCACCCTCTTAATTTTATATAGTCTTTAAGGATATTACTATGGTCAAATGCAAGTTTTAAGCTATCAATTTCTGAAATATTGAAGAACTTAGCTTCACTTGCATCATCTCCACCTATTGGGACTCCTTCTGCAGAACCCAGAAAGCAGATACTCACAACATGACCTCTCGGGTCTCTACATGGCTCAGAGTAGATTCCCAGAATATCCTTAACAATCATTTTTAAACCGGTCTCCTCTTCAATCTCCCTTACCACAGCTTTTTCAACAGTTTCACCGCACTCGACAAAACCACCCGGCAATGCCCAGAAGCCCCTGAAAGGCTCCCTACGTCGCCTGACTAGAAGAATTTTCTCATTCATTTTAATAACTGCATCGACAGTTAGAGCTGGAGCTTCATAACCATTGCATTTACACAGGCATTTCATTTTAAACACCTATGCGAATATCACGAAGTCTCTTCACATCGCAATTATTAACAAGATTTGCTATTTCCGACATGCTATCTCTCTCAAAAGCTCTGCAAAAGCATTAACTTCAGTTTCCTCACTTCCATCCCCCAGCCTTGCTTCAAGAATTTCAACACATTCTTCAATTGTAATCTTATCCCTTGCCCAGCCATAGAAAATCATATGCTCTGCAAAATTCCCAAGGGTATGATAGCTGTGCCTTGTGCCTGCTCTATCCCTGAGCCCTGCCTCTTTCAGAGCCCTTGCCAGAACTCTGTTAGAGAGCTTTTTACCTACAGGCTTTGAAAGAGTATTGGATAAGGCAAGAGAATATATGAAATTTGCCAGACTATCACCAATACTGGAAAGATTTACATTTATGTCAAAATTCAAATTTACTTCTGCCATTTCAATTCAATGATGAAAATTTCTCTTTGAGCTGGATGTAATCATGCTTTATCTTCTTAAGAGACTCCATGAGCACATACCGTGCTGCCGTAAGTCTACCATAGTCCAGCCTCTCAGCCTCTTTTATCATCCTCTCGAGGGTTTTCTCAGGTATTTCTGAGCTTTTTGATAGCTCTTCAATATCAGCTTTCAGAAGGTCATTGGCATACTTTATTCCTGAAGCAATAAGCTGCTCCTTCCTCTTGGCACCTATCCCCAGAACGTCATCGAGCTCCACAATTTTTTCCTGCTGCTGGGGAACCTCGATTCCTTCTTTAACCTTAATGTATACCACAGGCGAGCTTATAAGAGGATGCTCAATCCTGTACGCAAAAACTACATCTTTATTGACAGTCAACCTGTCAGTAAGTATATTACAGAATGTATGGTCTTCACCTGCGAGCTCAAATTCAAGTTCTTCATTGGCCTCTTTAATAACTTTTATCTGCATTTCTTACCACCTAGACATTTCCATTACCATAATCAGAGCTGCACTTCCTGCTTTCAATAGAGGAGCAGTTTGGACATTTTAGCTTACCATTTTCAAGCTCCAAAGCTATATTGCACTTGGAACAATAAGCCTTAATTATTCCAAGGTCTTTTTCAACCGTACCTAGAGATATAGGATGCCTTTTTATGTCGACAACCTTGGCCTTGACAATATCTCCTCCTGAAAACTCCATGCTTATGTCCTGAACATAGCTCGACTTTGCTCTGGAAATATGAATTGTACCTATTGTATCTGGCAGCTCTCTCGGATTGCCCAAGAGCCTTATGACTCTAACCACACCAAACTGCTGTTTTACATCCAGAATCTTGCCTATAACTATATCCCCCACCTTTGGTTCAGGAATGATATTTGTCCGTGGCTCAACAATTATCTTTCTTTCTTTCATGTCAATTTTAAGAGTTCCAGTCATAGCAGAGTAGACCTTTCCATCGTCCTCATATGTCCCTTTCCCTGGCATGAACTCCTCCGCAAATCCAAGCTCTGTTCCAGGAAGAACAAAGTCATCACTTTCCATTCTAATTCCTCCTTATTCTATATATATCTACAAGAATTGTTTTTCTATCTTTTTCATGGAACTTATAGCTTCTGGGCAATATGAAGCTCACAGGAAGTATTTCCAGTTCACTTGCCCTTAAACCTTTAACAAATTTTATAATAAAATCTCTCGTTTCTCTTTTGTGCATGGAATAAACCACATCTGCAATTTCTAAAGCTTTTTCGAGAAAGGCTCTGTCAGCCCTCCGCCAGTGAACTCCAAAGGGAGGATTCTGAAGCACTATATCAGCCTTGCCTGTAATCTTTCTTATATCCGAATTGTTAAATACAATATTGCCAAGAGAAAACTTTTCAGCATTTTCTTCAGCAATGTTTATAGCCTCTTCATCTATATCAACAAGAACAACCTTCCTTGCTCCAAGAAGAGCAGCTCCTATGCCAAGAATCCCAGGGCCACAACCTAAGTCATAGATGACCTTATTATAAATATCTTTCCTGAGAGATGCTATATTCAAAAGTTCTGCAGCAACAGTTGCCGGAGTTGTATACTGCTCCAGTTTTATATTAGGAGTCCTGAAACCATCCAGCTTTTCAAGAATTATCTCAAGTTCCTTCTTCTTCATGCCTTAATTAAAAAGTTTACCTTTGTTAATATTAAAAGTTCGAGATAGTTCAACACATATAGTGTGATATGGTGGGAAAACTTTTCATTGTCGCAATCCATGGTGCAGGTCAATCACCCACGACTAAAGTCGTGGGCTTGTCTCGTGAGAGACAAGGGTAACAGGTTGATTAGGAGGCATTGAAAAATGCAGAAGTT
>QIGD01000110.1 GCA_003229935.1 Methanobacteriota archaeon
CAGTTATATCTATTTGTATGATAATAATTAACTATGGTTCGCTCTCATCCCACGACTGAAGTCGTGGGCTTTCCCACTCACACTATCGTAAACAAGGGACGTCATATCACACAACACACTCCCTTGTTGGACACCCACCAGAATATTCTGAACCAGCTCTGACATGTTCTTCGCCAATATACAGAACCTGCTTTTCCCTGCTGCCATAGCGATAAACTGTTATTCCCTTGCATCCGAGCCTGTAAGCAAGCCAGAAGGCATTCCTCACATCTTCAAGACCAGCAGTCGAAGGCATATTTATTGTCTTTGAAACTGCATTGTCCACATACTTCTGGAAAGCTGCCTGCATCCTCACATGGAATTCATAAGAAATATCTAAAGCTGTAACAAAAACTCTCTTAATATCTTCTGGAATTTCTGCAATTCCCTGAAGAGAGCCAGTTTTTGCAATCTTTAGCATGAGCTCTTTTGAATAGAAACCTCTTTCCCTGGCTACCTTTTCAAAAACAGGATTTACTTCAAGAAGCTTTGTGCCCTCAAGAACATCTCTCACAAAAGAAACAGCAAAAAGAGGCTCAATACCTGAAGTTGTGCCTGCTATAATACTTATAGTTCCTGTAGGCGCAATTGTTGTTACTGTAGCATTTCTCAGGGCATCATATTTTGAAGCATAAATACTGACCTCAAAATTGGGAAAGCTTCCCCTGCTGAGAGCAAGTCTTCTCGACTCTTCTCTTGCCTCCTCAGATATAAAACTAATAATTTTTTCAGCAGTATCAAGAGCTTCCTGTGAATCATAGGGAATCCCGAGAATCAGGAGAAGGTCAGCAAAGCCCATTACACCGAGGCCTATCTTGCGGTTAGCTTTTGTCATGCCCTCAATCTCCTTCAGTGGATACATATTGACATCTATTACATTGTCAAGAAAATGCACTCCAAGCCTTGTGAGATTACCCAGAAGCTCCCAGTCTATCTCACCTTTCTTTACAACCTTTGAGAGATTTATAGAACCCAAGTTGCAGGATTCATAGGGAAGAAGAGGCACTTCGCCACAGTTATGAACCACCATACCATTGGCTATAAAGGAGTGATACTCCGGCTCTTTAAGGTCGTAAACATCTTCTTCTCCACTCTCCTCTATTGAGACCACTTCATCCTTAAAGGAGTCGGCATAGAAGCTACCTCTCCTATCAGATATTTTTTCAAGAAAAGCTTTATGTTTTTTCCCTGGTAAAAATCCAATTTCTCTGGCAAATCTCCCTATGCTCTCCCGAGTTATAACCAGCTCATAATATTGATTCTTTCCGCTCCTGTAGAGCCTGTCCTCTCCGTTTACAGTAATATAATCGAATGGTTTTGAAAAGCTGTGTCTGCAAGTATACCTTCTGGATTTTATTCCGAAATTTAGAAGAAGCAACTGAACCTGCTTCAACAGACATTCGGATGCAGATCTAAGCCAAATCTTACCATTATTCTTTCCAGTGCCTATTGCTCCATTGGCTGTAAATAGAGCCCTAAGAAAGCCTGCCACGGTCTCTTCTGGTGCTGTGAATATAGCCCTGGGAACCTCCCTATCGAGGCTCTTTGCTTTCTTTACACCCAGCCCGAAGAAGAATTCTACCATCCCATTTTCGTGGTACTGGAGTCTTGGTACACCCTCATACTCATGCGGCTCAACCTCCCGTCCCATATTCCACTTTTTCAATATGGTTGCAAAGTAAGGCATAAGCTCTATTTCTTCCATGCAAAAGTAGAAAATTGCCTTCTTCCCCGTTAATGCGCCATCTCCAATGAGCCATCCCAGTACAACACCCAGCTCTTCAGACCACAGAGTGGGTAGATTAAGTCTCCTTCCTGTGAGTGTGTTAATCTTCTGCAAATCAACAGGAAGCCCGTAGTTCTTGCTAAAGCAACCAGCACTCTGAATTAATACCCTATCTCCCGGCTTCAGTTCTGATAGATTTTTCCATCCAGAAGGCGTAAGCAATGGATGCCCTGCTGTAGCTCTAAGCTCGTAACCACATCTTGTTCTGAGAGTGTACACTTTTTTAAAGCCTGTTCTAAAGATTTTAACTGCTTTTCTAAGTTGGGGTTTGCCACCATTCAATCTGGGGTCAACCAGCATTTCCCTATCTTTATCAACCACATCAGCTATCCTTTCAAGACCTCTGGAGGTTGCAATCTGAGTATCTCCAGTTATGCAGGGATTTGTGCTCTCTATATCACCCAAAGCTGGTGTAGGATTGTGCCTGTTCACCTCATCAATAAAAATAAGACCGGGTTCTCCAGACTGCCAGGTAGAATTAACTATAAGGTCGAAGATATCTCTTGCAGAGACCTTTTTTACCACCTTGCCATTACGTGGATTCACAAGAGAATACTCCTTACCTCCCTCCACACTATCCATAAAGGCATGTGTAACCCCAACACTTATATTGAAATTTTCAAGTACATTCTCCACCTGCTTTGATGTTATGAAGTCAACCACATCAGGATGGTCAATTTTCAGAATCCCCATATTCGCTCCTCTTCTTTTACCTCCCTGTTTTATGACATCTGTTGCAACATCAAAGATTCGCATGAAACTCACAGGGCCTGAAGCCACGCCCCTTGTACTTCTCACTATATCACCTTTTGGTCTCAGTCTTGAGAAGCTGAAGCCCGTGCCTCCTCCACTCTGCTGCACAATTGCCATATGCTTCAGGGCATCAAAAATACTTTCCAGGCTATCCTCAATCTTGATAACAAAACAGGCACTCAACTGTCCCAACTCTGTTCCTGCATTCATTAATGTTGGCGAATTTGGAAGGAAGAGAAGAGAACTCATGGCATCGAAAAATTCCTTCACTGTTCTATCATAGCCCTCATCATATTTCCCATCAACACCTGCTATTGACTCTGCAACCCTCATAAATAACTGAGCTGGAGTTTCTATAACCTCTCCCTTTTCATTCCTTAGAAGATACCTCCTGTGAAGCACCTTTATAGCATTAACATTCAGCTTGAGTTCATCCTGTACTCCAAAAAACTTCTTCAGTCTCCTCACCTCAGCTCGCTTCTCCCTGTAGAGAATATATGCTTTTGCTACTTTTGCAAAGCCTTCTTCAATCAGAACTTCCTCTACAATATCCTGAATATTCTCAACGCCCGGAATATCATACCTAAACTCTTTCTCAGCTTTTCTTACCACTTTTTCTGCTATCCTTTCAGCTTCTCTACCATCACCCTCTCCAGTGGCTATAAAAGCTTTAAGTATAGCATTCTTAATTTTTTCCTTGTTGAAATCCTCAATCCTTCCATCCCTTTTTCTAATTTTTTCAATCAACAACCTCACCTTCATCTCCCTCTCTATAATTTAAATATTGTTTTTGAGATATATAAAAATAAGCTATATACCTGAACCTGAAACCTGAAATCAACGTAACGCATAGTCACTTCAAAAAATATATATATGCCAAGATGGAAGTAACCATTAGTTCTGAAAGGTTGGAGGTAAATTAGTATGGACGAAGAAATTATTGTAGAAAAAGACCTTGAACTTATCGGGGAAAATCTATCAGTCTTTACAGGCAAAGATAAAGAAACAGAAAAGATACTGAAAGGTATAGGATTGAATTTTGACGATATTCCTGAAGAAGCCAGACAGAAAGTCGAGGAGATTAAAGAAGTTCTTGCCGGAAAGAAAAAGCTCAAGAAGGGTGCTGTTAAGAAGGATGAACTAATTGCAGATAAAATCATGTATGTCACGGAGCTTATTGAAGAGCTTGAAGAAATGCCTGACCTGCCTGTGAGTATCAAAAAACTCTTTCTTGAGGAGGCTCAGAAGAGACTTCTGAGTGTAAGAGAAAGAGTTGATTGGGCTGTAAGCCAGAGAGTTGCCATGGAAGGCACAAAGCCTATATCCTACACTCTTGACATCTTTATTAAAGAGGATGAGAAGAATAATAAGAGAAAACTGAAAATGCTTGGTATAGTCAAGGTGCCAGATTTTGTCAAAGAAGCTGCCATGAGGGCAAAAGAAGTTCTGGAAGATAAAACTCTGACCGCAAGAGAGAGAGCCCTTAAAGCTGCAGATGTATTGATGGAGCCTCTTCAACCTGCAATTTACGGTAATATGGAAGGAATAAAACTACCGGAAGAGGTAAAATATGTCCTCTGGGAAATTGCCAATAACTTTGTTGTTCAGGCCCAGACCTCCAAGTAATTATCTGAGGATTAAATCTCCCTTGAATCCTTTACTTTTCATTTCATTCAGATAATTGAGATCTTCCAGAAATTTCAGAGTCTCTCTGGCATTTTCTATTTTTTTCTTTGCCTCTTTCAGAGCAGCACTGACTCTTGGCTGAGATATATCAAGAAGTTTTGAAATTTCCTCCTGAGAATAGCCAAGAGTGTGATATTTAAAAATCTCAGCCTGTCTGTAAGTTAATATGCCAACTTTCATAATAGTTTAGGGTTATACCGGGGCTAGTATAAAAATGTTTTTGTGTATATAAATGGTAAACTTTAAATATTAAAAGCTGAATAATTGTTTTCTATAAGTAAAATATAATAAAAAAATATTATGAGGTGGAATAAATGGCAATTGAAAACCCAATGGATGCACAATGGCTACACAGCAAGGATTTCAAAGGAAAGTATGAGGAAGAGCTTACTGATGAAGATATAGCTTTTTGGGAAGAGAGAGAGAAGCTGGGACTTATTGTTGATGACGTACCTGGTGGAACAGATGTCTCAATACCAATAAGAGTTGACTATATGAATGGAGACTACCACAAAGGCTATGACCTTATGAAGAAAAATAAGGTTCCTATAAAGTACAAGACTGTGATGACAATTCCTCCCTTCCATGCCACAATCCATATCTTCCCACCAGATGGTGTAAAGGCAATGAAGCTTTTCAGAGAAGCAAGCATCACAATGTACAAAGTTAAACCAACATTTTAAGCTGGTTTCCGCTGGAAATTTTTCATGTAATATCTTTCTTCTTGATTCAAGCATAAGTTCATCCTTTCTGTCTGCATACTTCTGATACCTCATTTATATAATTTCTCCACCTGAGGCTCCTCAGAAGATGGTGGTCGAGAATAAGATTATTAACCTGAGTATTCTCAACAATCTTAAGAAGATTTTTTATAGAAACCTGAAGACTTGCCCCCTAGTATCTATAACCCAGTATATAGGTCATGAGCCCATCAATGTATATGATTTTGGGGTTACAACTCAGAATAAACTCTGCCTGCTCTTTTATACCCAGTCCCTCAACATCACTTGAGAATAACCAAGCTTCGACGATGTACCGTGAAATACTGCTAGGGAAGAAATTATCTCAGTGCTGCCTTTTTAAAAGTTTTTGTTATCACAATATCCGACATAAACTTTTTCCTGCTGTAGCTCTGAAGAGAAATATTTTGCTCGTTTCTTCTGGCTGAAATTTATATTTTCTGTCGGGTGCTTGACAAAAAGCTTCCTTCCTTTCAGTATATCAATCTCGGCAGGGTTATAGTGGTCATAGTCATAGTGATAGTGAGTTATCACCGTCATGTCACTCCTGACAGCATATTCTCTGATTTCTCTCCAGTTTTCTTCCGTTTTTCTATTTCCAGAGGATGGAGAGGCAGACCATTACGTCTAAGGCCAAGAGCCACAGCAGGATTTATAATTATCTTCAGGTCCCGTGTCTCTACAAAAGTCGCTATAGTCCTCGTGCCTATGGAATCACTGACGATAGGAATTACTCTAATATTAAGTATAAATAGTAGAGAGTAATTTAAAGTATTTATCATATATGTAATTATAATTATTACAATATAACAATTATCACGGGTGAGAATGGTAATAAACTACTTATAAAATAATTAACTATACTATACAGAAGTCGGAGGTGTAAAAATGGTAGCAGAATTGATGATTGGAAATGCTATTGTGCCATTCTTGTTTGCAGGTGCATTCGTGTTGATGGCATTAGGAGCATACCATATGAATCCAAGTAGAAATAAAATATCTGGTGTTGCAACTGGAATAGTGGCTACGGTAGGCGGGATCTTTATGATTATGAATGTAATCATGTTTCAGTCTTCGTCTAGTCCAATGGGAACCATGGGTCCCATATCGAATTACATGGCAGGACTTGGTATATTATATGGGCTATTCTTCACTATGATAGGACTCATACTGATAGTTGGTGCTAAACTTAATGTCATGGCACCGATAGCTATTGTGGTGGGCTGGATAACCTTGGCATATGCTGTGTTTTTCAATATGGCACTTGGTCATATTATCCCTGGTGGTAACTGGATATACCTTGCTTCAGTAGCCTATATGTGGTTCATTGCAATGAACATAGCTGGATTTTCTATGGCTGGCAAGGTTTCAGAGAGGTTCAATGGTGGATTCCTTATGTGGTCTTCGTTATACACATTTGCTATACCAGGAATCTTGATGGCATTGGCAATTGGACATGTCTAAGGAGGTAGAAGAATGAGTAGTATGGGTACATTGATGGGAATTGAGGTAATAATAGTCATTATTGGTTATATTGTGGCTTATTATGTCTACACAGCAGTTCTTGCAAATGAAGACATAGATGCCAGTAGTGACGGAGCGGGTATAGCTAGACTGTTCAAAGAGCAGTTGAAATAATCCTTTCTCTCTTTTTTTTTATTTTTATGACATGCGAGTGGGAAAACTCACGACTTCAGTCGTGGGATGAAAACGAGCAGAAAAGGTTTGTATCGTTAAAAAACAATAAAACAATGATGCTTAAAACGTACAAATATCGCTTGTATCCAAACAAAGAGCAGGAAATTAGATTAGAAGCAACTC
>QIGD01000111.1 GCA_003229935.1 Methanobacteriota archaeon
TAACTGCTGCATATTTTAATGCCTCCTAATCAACCTGTTACCCTTGCCTCTCACGAGACAAGCCCACGACTTTAGTCGTGGGTGATTGACGGATATATTTGATGAGATATGTCTTAAATCTTTTTCAGTACATTCATTCTTTTCTTAATATTCATTACCTCGACATGTGTGGTATCGGCAACACTACTCACCTTCTTCAGTCTTCTATTTAAAACTATAACCTCCAGCAGAAGAATAACAATAAGAGTTGTTGTAATAGCTGTAAGTGAATAAAAAAACACAAGATAGCCATAGATACTCAAGTTTTTCACCTATTCTATTCGTGATATAATCTATTTTATACTATAAATATTTTTTGAGATGCTATTTAAGGATGTTATAAAAATCTATAAGCCCCGTAGTGTAGAGGTCAATCATTCGGGACTTTGGATCCCGAGACGGCGGTTCGATTCCGCCCGGGGCTATAATCTATTTATGATATTTTAGGCAGAAAGCCCACGACTTTAGAGGCTGTCCAGTAATCAAAAATACTACAATAAATAAGCTAAATTTAGCCTTTATTGTCTAAAATAAGCAGTCTTTATATTACTAAGAGTAATTGTCGGACAGCCTCTTTAGTCGTGGGAGTATGTCAGAAATCTCTCCATTCTGTTAAGAGCTTCATTTATATCTTCATGCGAAGCTGCATAGGCCAATCTTAAATAACCCTCACCACTGCTGCCAAATACATTCCCTGGAACAACTGCAACTTTCTCCTCCTCAAGAAGTCTCGTTGCAAATTCCTCTGAGCTCAGCCCTGTACTTTTAATTGATGGAAAAGCATAGAATGCTCCGTCCGGCTCAAAACAACTCAGTCCTATTTCTCTGAGTCTCTTTACAAGAATTTTTTTTCTCCTGCTGTACTGCCTTACCATCTCTTCAACATCTCTATCACCTGTGGTTACTGCCTCTAGGGCTGCCTTCTGACTCATTATAGGAGCGCAGAGCATTGAGTACTGGTGAATCTTCATCATAGCTTCAATAATCTCTTCACTGCTCATTGCATAGCCTACTCTCCAGCCTGTCATGGCATAGGCTTTGGAAAATCCGTTAAGATAGACTGTATTTTCTCTCATACCATTGAGAGAGGAGAAACATGTATGCTCACCTTTATAAGTGAGTCTGTCATAGATTTCATCGCTTATTACAGTAAGGTCATATTCCCTGACTATATCTGCTATATCTTCAAGGTCCCCTTTACCCAGGGTTGCACCTGTTGGGTTATTTGGATAGCTAAGCACGAGAGCTTTTGTCTTCTCTGTTATTTTCTTCTCAATATCCTCAACCACAGGCTTGAACTCGTTCTCTTCTATTGTTTCAACTATAACGGGTTTTCCACCTGCAAAGATTGTGCATGGTTTGTATGAAACATAACTCGGCTCAGGTATCAGAACTTCATCTCCAGGGTTAACAACCGCTCTGATAGCAAGATCGAAGGCCTCGCTCACACCTACAGTAATAAGAACTTCATTTTCTGGATTATATTCGACATTATAACTTTCTTTAACCTTCTCTGAAATTGCCTCCCTGAGTTCAAGAATGCCATAGTTGGAAGTGTACATAGTATGACCGCGTTCAAGGCTGTATATACTTGCCTCTCTGATATGCCACGGTGTAATAAAATCAGGCTCTCCAACGCCAAGAGATATAACATCATCCATACTAAGTACAAGGTCAAAGAACTTCCTTATACCTGAAACAGGTACTTTTCTTACCCTTTCTGCAATCCCTGACATAAATTAACCTCATAAGCTTATGGGCTGTCTCTCAGCTTCCTCCCTGTCAAATAGAATATCTCCGTCTTCCTTATACTTCTTTAGTAGAAAGTGGGTGGTGGTACTTGTTACTTGGGGTAGAGGAGCGAGCTTCTGTGCAACAAAACCTGCAACCTCCTTCATGTTATTCCCTTCCACAAGTACAAAGAGGTCATACATACCTGAGACCAGAAAAAGATTTCTAACCTCGGAAAAGCGCATCAGGCGCTCGGCTATGGAATCATAACCTCTATCTCTTTCAGGATGTATGTTCACATCAATCATAGCATAAACCTTTTCTCTGCCAAATTTCTCCCAGTTGATTACAGTTTTATACTTCCTTATAATCTTCTGCTCTTCCATACTCTTTATTATCCTGCTTACTTCTTCAACTGGAATATCAAGCATTGTGGCTATATCCTTATCACTAACTCTCGCATTGTCTTCAAGTATTCTGAGAATTTCATCATCTTTACTCATCTCGGACACCTTCTTGTTTTTCTCGTTAGTATTAAAATTGATAACTTCTTGCTTTTGTTATTTTCTATACCATTTGCAATGGAATATCATAGAGAGATAATTGAAGAACTAATCGGAAAATGTGCAAAAAGAGAAGATGTGGCCAAGATAAAACTGGGGGTAGCAAGGAAGTACAGGCTGAGTAGAATACCTTCCAACTCTGAAATCCTGGGTCATGCAGAGGAAAATGAAAGGGACTTTCTTCTGCCTATTCTAAAAAAGAAGCCTGTGAGGAGCCTCTCCGGTATAACTGTAGTTGCTGTTATGGCAAAGCCTGCTCCCTGTCCTGGTGAATGTATATATTGTCCCAGAGGAGAGAATGCCCCACAAAGCTATACAGGTTTTGAGCCGGCAGCACTAAGGGCAAGGGCAAATGATTATAGCCCATATCTTCAGGTTAAGGGACGACTGAATCAGCTCAAATGCACAGGGCATAGCATAGATAAAGTCGAGCTCATAATTATGGGAGGTACATTCCCTTCTCTCGAAGAGAGCTATCAGAATGGCTTTGTAACATCCTGTCTGGATGGTATGAGCAATTTCCCTTATGAACAGGAAAAGCTGTCAGAAAATGTAGGTGAGGCACAGGAGAGAAATGAAAAAGCTAGAGTGAGGTGCGTTGGAATCACCTTTGAAACAAGGCCAGATTTTGCCAAGGCAGAGCATGTCAACAGAATGCTCGATCTCGGTGCTACCCGTGTTGAAATTGGTGTTCAGACTCTCAGCAACAGAGTTTACAGAAAGGTGAAAAGAGGGCATAGCGTTGAGGATGTGGTTGAAGCGACAAGGATACTCAAAGATGCTGGACTTAAAGTGGGATACCACATGATGCCTGGTTTATTTGCCCTACCGGAGGAAGACCTTGAGATGTTCAGGAAGCTATTCTCGAATCAAGACTTCATGCCTGATAACCTGAAAATATATCCCACACTTGTTATTAAAGATACAGAATTATATAACCTGTGGAAAGAAGGGAAGTTCACACCTTATTCCAGCGAAGAAGCAGGAGACCTCATAGCCGAGATAAAAGCTCTTCTTCCAAAGTGGGTAAGAACAATGCGAATTCAGCGTGATATCCCTGCAAACTTAATTGAGGCTGGAGTTAGAAAGGGTGATATAGCTGAGATTGCACTGAAAAAGCTTAAAGATAGGGGGAGAAGCTGTAGATGTATAAGGTGTAGAGAGATAGGACACAGGGGCTATAAATATGGGATTGAAAGCTTGCAGGAGAATCGCAGGTTAATGGTGGAGAGTTACTATGCTTCTGGGGGTGAGGAGAAGTTTATAAGTATTGAGGACATTAAAGAGGATGTTCTCATTGCATATCTGAGGCTTCGCTTTCCTTCTGAGAGGGCAGAGAAGAGTGAAGTTAAAGATTCTGCTATAGTGAGGGAGCTTAGAGTTCTTGGAGAGGCTCTTCCTCTGGGTAAAAGCTCAAAAAGAGCTGAACAGCACAGAGGTTATGGTAGTGAGCTTCTTTCAGAAGCCGAGAAGATTGCTTCAGAAGAGGGTTTCGACAAGGTTTTGGTTATCAGTGCGATAGGCACAAGAGAGTACTATTCTCACCTGGGTTATTCTAGGCTTGGTCCATATATGGCAAAGTCTCTCTGAAAAAGATTGAAGAGCACACAAAAAATTTCATTAACTTGGAAGATAACAACTGTCAACAAAAAACCCAGATATTTAACTGTCACCTGCTTCAATAATATAGAGTTACCAGAAATCATGCAGAATTTAAGAAATGTGGTTAGAGAGTGACACGTGATAATAAGAAGTGGATTGGACAGATATTTCTAATTGGTGTTTTGTTTGTAGTCTTTTTAACTGCCGGCTGCACCAGTCATAACGAGGTAAAAAACACAAAAGCATTGGGTACTACCACTCCTGCTGTCTCCTTAGAAAACCAGGTGCTTAAGGTGGGAGATTTGTGGGGACTTAAGACCCTTGACCCTGCCAAGAGGGGTACTCTCATAAAGGAAGAGGCCATGGTTGTGGAAAATCTCGTAGAAGTTGGACCAGACTTCACATTAAAACCAGGATTGGCAACCTCATGGAAAAGGCTTGATAATACCACATGGAAAATTCAGTTAAGAAAAGGAGTATTATTCCAGGATGGAAGCCCAATGACTTCAAAGGAGGTTGTCTGGTCTTTGCAGCGCGCCTTGAAACTGAACCCTACTACGGCTTCAATAACACATATAAAGGAGGTTAAAGAAGATGGTACCTACAACCTTCTGATAACTACTGATGGGCTAGATGCAGCCCTTCCAGCTGCTTTAGCCTACCCAAAACTGGCTATTGTAAGCCCAAATTCGAAGATGACAAAAGGTGGGACAATAACAGAACCAATAGGCACAGGACCTTTTATGTACAAGGCCTTTGATTCTACAACAAGGCAACTGACAGTGGTCAAAAATAAGAACTACTGGGGTAAAAAAGCCAGACTGGATAAAATAATAATAAGGTCTATTCCATACCCATCCACCAGATTCATGTCTATTATGAAAGGAGATATTGACTTTACGATGTCAGTGAGCGGGAAAGCCCACCATCTTTAGTGGTGGGATGAGAGCGAAAACCATTAGTTAATTGCCACCGAAAGAGTTATATATGAGTGCCACTCA
>QIGD01000112.1 GCA_003229935.1 Methanobacteriota archaeon
CCTGAGATTATTGCCTTCTTCACAGGTTTGTCTTTCAGATATGCATTGCTCACCTCCACAGAAAAATCTCCTGTTATGGAGTTGGAGGTATGAGCGCCAATAAGTCCATTGATAACAAGCTCAGCATCTATGGTAGAGCTTTCCTTGCAGGATAGAATAAAATTTGATGCACCTACTTTTGGCAAGGATGAATATGAGCCCCTTGAAGCTGAACCATTACTCTCCCTGCCTTCCTTCTTTGCTGTGTAGCAGTCATAGAGAAATTCTTTCAGCACACCTTTATCAACAAGCACCTTCTTCTCTGTAGCCTTCCCCTCATCATCCATCCTACTGCTGAGAAGGCCTGCTTCCAAAGTCCCATCATCAATTATACCCAGATTGCCAAAGAGTTTTTCATCTTTTTTTCCTGAAAGAATACTTCTCTGTCTCTGGACATTGTCAGCATTGAAACTTGGTATAAGGGCATATCCGATAAGTTCAGCCACAGCTATGGGCTTCAAAGCTATTGTATAATTCCCTGTCTCAATTTCTTCAGGGTGAAGAGATTTTTTTGCTAGAGACGATGCCTCCCTGCCTATATCTTCAAAATCAAGGTTAAGCTTCCTCGAGGTATCATAATATGAACCTGTTGAACTTTCATCTATATCCCCCGCAACAGTGCTGAGATACGCAAAGATGTCTGTATCAGTGCTTCGAACTTCAACACCATGAGTGTTGTAAATTTCAGTTGTAGAGTATCCCCACGAGATTGCCGCAGTTGTAACTCTAACCTGATAATCTTCAGCTTGATGCAGCATTGAACTGAGATATTCTTTTGCTTCATCTATTTCAAGCTCTTCTATTCTCTTATCATATGTACCCTTAACTTCAGGATAATTCTTCTCTGACGGGAGACAGAAGTTCTCATCTCTTCTTGCAACCTCAGCTATATCGAGAGATTTATTGAGAGCTTCCTCTGAGAGCTCAGTCGTATAGTAGAATCCCAGATGGAAGTTTTTCAGCACTCTGATGCCATATCCACGAGAATATCCTGCACTGGTAAGTCTTATATCCTTACCTTCCACCTCAATTTTCTCTGAATTCCCTTTTATAAAGTAGATTTCAGCCTCATCCGCTTTGTCAGAGAGGTATCCAAGAGCCTTATCTATATTCATGCTGTGCCCCCTACACTTGAATATGTTCTTATACTTGGCCCACCATCGCCGACTGGCACAACTTGACCAGCCTTACCGCAGTAGCCCCCACTGATGTCAAATTGTTTATCAACAGCATCTATACTCTTCAAAATTTTAAGAGTTTCTCCTGAAAGAGCCACATCTCTTACACTCTCCATAATCTCTCCATTCTTTATTATAAATCCTTCTTCAGCAGAGAACTGGAAAACACCTCTCGCAGGGTCAACCTCACCACCCTTGGAACCCAGAAGATAAACTCCGGATTTTATGTCTGAAATCATCTCATCAAAACTCAAGTCTCCTGATTTCATATAGGTATTACTCATTCTTGGTACAGGAGGGTGGTTGTACCCCTGTGCCCTTGCATTACCTGTTGGTATGGAATCTAGGGCAGAAGCTGTTTCTCTGGAGTGAATGAAGTTCTTAAGCACTCCATTTCCAAGCAAGATGGTTTTCTCTGCTCTAACTCCCTCATTGTCATAGAAATAGAACCCAAAACTCCCCTCCAAAGTCGGGTCATCATAAACTGTAACAAGCTCTGAGCCTATCACTTTACCCAGCTTGTCAGACACTATACTCTCGCCCTGAATAACATGGTCTGCTTCAACAGCATGACCAAGAGCCTCATGAATAAAAACTCCAGTGAGATGTGGGTCTAAAACCACTATAAAGCTACCTGAAGGTGCTGCTTTGGCATTCAGTAGTCTTAAAGCCTTCTCTGTAGCCTGTCTTGAAGAGACACCAGCTTCATTAAAAATCTCAAAGCCTCCTGTACCACCTAACCTCTCCATTCCCACCTGTAACTTTCCATCACTCTTAACAAAAACCTGAGAGTAGAGGACACCTCTTGAGAGCTTTGATTTTATATTTGCAGCTTCAGAATTCATATATAAACTTTCAACCTGAGCCTCACCGTAACTTAGACTCGTACTCACAACCTCTTCTGCACATCTTGCAGCCTCTTCAGCCTCCTTAAGGAGCTCTAGCCTGTCATCAAGAGTAACCTTTGAGAAATCTCTATTAGCTCTAAGTTCTACATTATCCTGGATAGTGTCAACTTCTCCAATTGAAATCTTCCTGTTACCAACCTCTGAGCCCTTCAGAGCCTTTAATGCTGCATCCTTCAATTTCCCCATGTCGTTGGTATAGGCAAAACCCCAGCTTTTATTCAATATTCTTATTCCAACACCTGAGTTTAATCCAGATGTTATTTCACTGGCCTTTCCATCCTTCATGCTTATTGTAGTACTTTTAACTTTATGATAACAAACATCAATAAATCTAGCTTTAAGACTGAGAATATCTTCCATAATATCTTCCATAAAACCACCTGGATTAAGTCCCATGCTTATCTACATTTGGCATGGCTTTGTCAATTTTCTTCGGTAGGGAAAGGAGAGAGCTGAATTTCCTGAGAAGGCTGTCTTTCTCTGGACTCCATGCGAGAGATTCTTCAAGTACCTGGGAGATTGTTGAGACAGGCACGATTTTAACATTACCTATTTTTGTCTTATCCACCATTACATCCTTGAAATTCCCATGCGGAACTAAAATCTTACTTATCCCTGCACTTATCGCTGCCTCAATCTTGGCATTTACACCACCGATTGGTAGCACATCACCTCTGACACTTAAACTACCTGTCATGGCAACACTCTGGTCTACAGGAATAAGCTCAAGAGCTGAGAAGACTGCTGTGGCAACACTTATGCTGGCACTATCACCTTCCACACCCTCATAAGTCTGGAGAAACTGGATATGAACATCATATTTAGAGACATCCCTGCCTGTATGCTTTTTGACAATTGCAGAGACATTCTGAATAGCCTCTCGGGCTATAATCCTGAGCTTGCCTGTTGCAATAATCTTTCCTTCGTCCCGGCTCTGAGCAGGAGTAACCTCAGCAACAATCGGCAGAATAACGCCTGAGTCAATACCTATTACAGCAAGACCGTTAACTTTTCCAATTTCACTACCCTCAGTAGTATAAACATCGTAGTCCTTTTTCATGCTTATATAACGGTCAGCTATCTGCTGTTCAAGTGTTCTGGAGATATGTTTTGCCTTTTTAACATGTTTCGCCTCAACATAGCTGGCGTTTTCACTTATAGCAACATCACCAGCAGCTCTGATAAGACCGCCGAGATTTCTCAGCTTCAATGTCAGCTTGCCCCTTCTACCAGCCCTGCGTCTTCCCTCTCCAATAATTTCTATTGCAGCTTCTCTAGTGAAATGAGGTATTTTACCATCTTTAACTACTTCCTGAGCTATAAATCGAACAAGCTTGCTAACGTTTCCCTCATTATCATCCATAATGTCATTCATATAAATTTCATAACCATACCCTCTGATTCTTGACCTCAGAGCGGGATGCATATTCTTTATAACTTCAAGGTTGCCTGCCGCCACAAGAATAAAATCACATGGCGCATCCTCTGTCCTTACCATTGCTCCAGAGCTTCTTTCACTCTGCCCTGTAATGGGGAATTTTTTCTCCTGCAGTGCACTTAAAAGAGATTGCTGCGATTCGATGCCTAATGTGGCAACCTCATCAATAAATAAAACACCCTTATTTGCTCTGTGAATTGCGCCAGGCTCTATCAATTCATGAGGTGGAGTTTCAAGACCACCGCTCTGAAAGGGGTCATGCCTCACATCACCAAGCAATGCACCTGCATGGCTACCTGTGGCATCTATAAAGGGCGCCTTCTTTATATCTTTACTATTTACAAGGACTTTGGGAATAAGCACATTATCCTTAACCTTAACATATTGCTTTCCCATGAGAAGGAAGACAAAGGCAATTATTCCAAGAAACAGTACATAGGGCTTCTGAAGTACCAGTATATAGTAGAGCACAAGGAACATGATTGAAATAAAGAGGACTTTGAACATAGTATTTATTGGCGCCTCAGCTTTGCGCTTCTGTTCTTTATAACCCTCTATTATTGCTTCACTCCCGCCAGCCTTGACAACTTCAACCTTTGGGTTATTTTTATCTTCAGGATTTGGATATACAACAATATCCTCAAGATCCTCAGATGATAAGAGTTCACTCATGGCCTTGCCAAGCATACTCTTCCCTGTACCAGGGTCACCAATGAGAAGTACATGCCTCCTCTGTTGAGCAGCTTTTCTTATTATTTCAACTGCCCTCTCCTGCCCTATAACCTGGTCTATTAATTTTCCAGGTACTTCTATCTCCTCTGTTGTTCTGAATTCCATCAGCTTCAATTTGCACCACCTTTAAAAAGGCCATTATATTCAATAAGTTTAACAAATATACCAATATAAGAAATCTTAATCCATTATATTCTCTTCACTCCAATAACAAATTTAAGTTGTTAAAGTTCCCATACTAACCACCCGGCGTAGCTCAATTTGGTAGAGCGGGGGACTGTAGATCCCTAGGTCGCTGGTTCAAATCCGGTCGCCGGGATACATCTATCAAATCTCCTATTTTCATATAGTTAATAGGATTTTAAACAACTGCATAGAAGGAACATGTCAATCACCCACGACTAAATTCGTGGGCTTGTCTCGTGAGAGGCAAGGGTAACAGGTTGATTAGGAGGCATTAAAATATGCAGCAGTTATTGGTAGAGTTAAAGAACACAC
>QIGD01000113.1 GCA_003229935.1 Methanobacteriota archaeon
TATATAACTCTTTCGGTGGCAATTAACTAATGGTTTTCGCTCTCATCCCACCACTAAAGATGGTGGGCTTTCCCGCTCGCTGACATCGTAAGTCCCAGGTGGTATGCATGTACCTTGAGGTGCATATTAAAAAATCCACTTGGGGGCCACAGATATTTACTTTATTTAAATAGCTTCTTTCCAGTAGTTATCCCGGATACATAATTGTAGAGCTTCTCTTTTTCTTTTTTCAGATAATCATAGAGGTATTATAGAACAACTTCTTCACTGGGGCGCCATGAATCTATCTGTGTGCCTCGCACATTAAGGGTGGTATCATTACATTAAAAAGGCCTTTTGATGTTAAATGAAAAGGGCAACAGCGAGACAAACAAAACCGGAAAACTGGAATTTTTTTGTCCCCCCACTTTAGGAAGAATAACATAAAAGAGAAGGCCAATGATTATAGGAGAGAGCCCCATAGCGAGTGGGGAGGAAAATAAAAGCAAAAGGGTAAAAGCGATAGGGCCAACCTGAAAGAAAAGGCAAAATGTATGCTGAAAATGTTTGAAAAGTAAAGCTATTTCAGAGGGAAGGTATTTGTTGTGCCGGAGGACAGAATAAGAGTTATGGAGTAGGCAGAGACCTCAGTGTTACAACAAATAACCAATAAAGTTCGCCTCCCTTCAATGTTGAGGTGAATTTGGTCATAAATCCTTTTTAAGAAGAAATTTAGTACATTATCAAAAATAATTTGTATTTAATAGGTTATAATGGAAAATTAGGAGAACCAACACCTTCAAACTAAAACCAACAAAAGAACATGAGAAAAGGCTGTTCAGATTGTAATCTGGAAGCCCACAGAGATGCTGTGGGAATGAGAGGATATCAGTCATCCAAATAGATTTTTAATTATCTCATCCTTGGCTATTCCTAGATATTCAGTCACTTCTTTAAGGATGTTATTTAAAGTGCCAATTTTAAGTGGATTATGGGCATGAACAGGAATATTATGTTCTTCGTTGGTATATTTGGATGTAAGTCTTATATGAATTCCAGTCTGCCTTGTTATTCTGTAATCATACTTCTTCAATAATCTGGCCAGTTTTTAGCCTGAAATATCTCTGGGAAGCTTAGGCATAAGCCATAACCTCTTCCTTAACTATATGGAGGCGGATTATTCTGGGTATGTCTTCTTCTCTATCAAAGTGACACAATAGGGCATCTTTTATATTTGTTTTAATCTCTTCAATAGTCTCCCCCTGTATAAATATTGGAAGCCCCATCGCCCTTGCTACAAACCCGCCCTCAGGGTTTTCCTCTACAAGAAAGATTATTTCTTCCATAGTTATTCCTCATTAATTATTTACTTTTATAACCTCGTGTGAAAATCTCATCTTACCAGGTTTTGGTTTTAGACAGTTTTTATTTTCTTTCTGACATAATCACAGAATTTTGCGATAGGCTCATGGATAGGGTAGGGCATACTGCAGAGGTATGGAATATGAGATTATAAATTCTTGTGCATGGTATTGTACAAGTTTAGTGAAGAAAAAGCAATTATAGTTCAGTGATATATTATTGAGGTGGTGTATTTGGATGGAACTATTGAACAGGGCATTCTTGGCAATTCTAAGTTGCTTGTGGGAATAGGGACTAAAGGTCATATTACACATTTGTTCTGGCCAAATTTAGACTTTGCAGAGCACGTAGAGGCGAGTTTTGCTGGGATATATACAGACAAAGCTGGGTTTGGCTGGACAACGGACCCGCCATGGAGTTACTCCCAGACATATATAAAAGATGCCCCTATCATCAGGACTATAATGCACAATCATGACATAGGTGTCGATGTAGAAGTGACGGATTTTGTACACCCTAAAGACGATATCCTTGTAAGGCATTTCAGGATAATCAACAGGGGCAAAGATGATATAAACTTAAAATTGTTCTATTATCTTGACATGAAAATCATGGAAACCCTGACAGGTAATGCCGCCTTCTACGACTCTGACTCAGATTCGATAATTCAGTATTACAGGGAGTGTTACTTCGCCTGCGGGGGCGACATAAAGATGAACGGATATCAGTGCGGCGCACACAGCGATGGAGGTGATGCTTTCACTGATGTCTATGACGGAAAGTTAGAGGGAAATCCATTGATAATTTCTCACGGCAGCAAAGGGATAAATACCTCTCAGTTCTGGGATTTAGGCCTGTTTTCTCCAGGAGAAGAGAAGGATGTCACTATCTTTTTAGGTATGGGTCCCGATGAGGATAATGCTATATCATCCTTATTAACGGCCAGACAAAATTGTTACAAAGGCTTATATGAAGATACAAAAAAGTACTGGAAGGATTGGCTCGACAAGGGTAGGAAAGTAAAGAATTTTCCAGAGGTTTACAGGCGCTCTTTAATCACACTGAAACTACTTAGTAGCAAGGAGTGGGGTGGAGTAATTGCTGCCCCAACCACAGTGCCAAACTATAGATTCTGCTGGCCTCGTGATGGAACTTATATTATTACAGCTCTGGATAGGGCTGGTTATCATGAGGAAGCCGAGAAGTTCTACTTCTGGTGTAAAATTGCACAGGAAAAGAGACATCATGTGCACTGCGGACTTAAAGGTGATGTTCTTGTGTGCAGCACTGCAAATGGAAAGGCTGGAGGCTGGAAACAGCGGTATTTTATTTCACCACCTATGGTTGGGCCCAGCTGGGGACCCCAGATAGATGAAACAGGCGCAGTTCTTTCAGGAATGGGATATCACTACAGGATCACAGAAGATAAAAATTTCCTGAAAGATAACTGGCAAATGATTATGAAAGCTGCCGAATATATCTGCTATATGCAGGATGATGATGGCAGAGACGGACTTATGTGCAGATGTTTTGGCCCATGGGAAGAGAAATGGGCAAGACATCTTTATTCAAATGCTGCATGTTACAGCGGTCTGAAGGCTGCATCCATGATAGCAAAGGTTCTTGGAGAAAAGGACACATGGATGGCACGATGGGATAATGCAGCAAACCGTATAAAGAAAGGTATAGAACGTGAGTTCTGGGATGCTGATGAAGGACACTTTATAAAATCTATTGACCCCATAGACAAAACTGTAGATACCAGCATACTGGGCATTGTCATTCCCTTCAGTGTTTTTTCTGCAGAAGACGAAAGAGTGAAGAAAACAGTTGCCAGAATTGAAGAGGCTTTCAACTATCCTATAGGAGGAATTGGCAGATATCCCGGGGATGTTTATTATGGAGGTAACCCCTGGGTAATCACAACTATGTGGCTGGCGATTTACTATAACTATCTAGGTAATACAGCCAAGGCTGACGAACTTACCAAGTGGTGCATAGAGCATACAACAGACCTTGATATGTTGCCAGAGCAGGTACATAGAGATACTGGTGAAACCATGTCTGCAATACCCCTTGGCTGGAGTCATGCTATGATGGTGCACTATATTCTGGAATTGGAAAAAAGAAGGTAGGAAGTTGTCTGGTAGATAGGGGTTGCACATAGTGGGGGAGCATCCTACATTGCAGGCATTTGGTGAAAGACCTCTATTAAACTTAAACTGCGGGAGATGATGAGATGAAGGTTATTGGAGTAATTCCTGGTAAAAAGGAAAGTGCCCATATAATTGATGTGGATAAACCGGAAATATCTTCTTCGGAAGTTCGGGTGAAGGTATTGCGGGTTGGAATATGTGGTACAGACCACGAAATTGACCAAGGGCTCTATGGTGAAGCACCTGAAGGTGAGGATTTTCTTATACTGGGGCATGAGTCACTGGGTATAGTTGAAGAGACAGGCAGGGATGTGAAAGGCTTTGAAAAAGGCGATATGGTTGTTTCTACAGTTAGAAGGCCATGCCCAGAGAACTGTCTGAACTGCAGGAGCGGCGAGAATGACATGTGCCTTACAGGAAATTTTAAAGAACGTGGGATAAAAAGTCTTCATGGTTTTATGGCAGAATATTACAAGGAAATTCCTGAGTATCTGGTAAAAATCCCTGAAGAACTTTCTGATGTGGGAGTTTTGCTTGAACCTCTGAGCATTGTGGAAAAGGCAATTATGCAGACTTTTAAGATTCAGGAGAGAATGAAATGGAAGCCAAAAACAGCACTGGTGCTCGGTGCAGGTCCCATAGGACTTCTTGCCACATTTGTGCTTAGAGATATGGGTATAAATACATATACACTGGCGTTAGACTCCATAGACAGTAAGAAGGCAAGGCTTGTTATGGAAAGTGGTGCCAGCTACATTGACTCCACAAAGGAGCCAATACCCGAGCTTGGAGAAAAGCTGGGAAATATTGATTTCATATTAGAAGCAACAGGCAGTTCCACAGTGTCCTTCCAGGCAATGGATATTCTGGGTATCAACGGTGTTCTGGCGCTAACTGGAATTACAGGTGGGGATAAAAAGTTAGAGGTGGATGCAGACCGCCTGAATCTCTCACTAGTGCTTGGAAACAAGCTCATTTTCGGCTCTGTAAATGCCAATATAACTTATTTCAGAAAAGGGGTTAAGCATATGCAGAATTTTGAAGTAAAGTGGCCAGGTCTTCTGAGTAAGCTTATAAGCAGGAAAGTTGTATTTGAGGATTTTAAGGAAGCTCTGCTAAGAAAAAAAGATGATATAAAGGTGATAATCGAAATAGGCAAATAGTCAATCACCCACGACTAAAGTCGTGGGCTTGTCTCGTGAGAGACAAGGGTAACAGGTTGATTAGGAGGCATTGAAAAATGCAGAAGTTAT
>QIGD01000114.1 GCA_003229935.1 Methanobacteriota archaeon
GGCCAATAACATCTCCGAAGAGGACCTACTCTCTGGCAAGAGGGGACAGGACCTACGAGTCCCTGTCGTAAACATGCAAATCAAACCTATAACCTGATAGTGCTAGAATCAGTGAGCAGGCTGAAACGCCTGTTGGTTTAGATTGGATTAAAAATCATTATGATAATTTTAAAATGGAGGTAGGGCAATTCCTCCCACCTCTAAAGAGGTGGGTTTACTTGCCCAGAGGATCATGACTCATCTTCAGGTAGCTCTGGATTTATTAAGTATGGAAGATGCTCTCACCATAGCACAAAAAGCTTACATGGGAGGAGCGGACTGGTTAGAAGCAGGTACGCCCTTAATTAAAAATCACGGTATGCCTGCTCTCAGAAAGCTAAGACAGGCTATTCCCGAAGTCACTATGGTTGCAGATTTGAAAACAGCAGATACAGGTGATATAGAGGTTGAGATGGCAGCAAAGAGTGGCGCGGATATTGTTACTGTTTTAGCTCTTGCTGACGATTTCACAGTGAAAAGAGCAGTAAATCAGGCAAATGCCCATGGTATTAAGATTATGGCCGACCTTCTTGAGGTTGAAGATAAGGTTTCAAGAGCAAAGGAGCTTGAGAAGCTTGGTGTTGATTACATTCTTATCCATACTCCCATTGATTTACAGAAAGTCAAGATGGAGAGAGTTGATTCCTCTCTCGAAGAGTTAAAGAGAATAAAGCAGGAGGTTCATCTACCCATAGCTGCAGCAGGTGGCATAACTCCTGAAACTGCATCTATTTTAAAGAGAGAAGGCGTTGAGGTCTTTATTGTAGGTTCTGCAATTACAAAGGCAAAAGATATAGAGGCAAAAACTAGGGAATTCTGCAGAATTATTGGAGTTAAGGTAAAGCAGAAGGAGGAGAAGAAGCTTGGTTACAGAGAGATTGTTGAGGGTTTTAATGCCCTGTCCACTCCATTTATAACTGATGCACAGCACAGGTTTGGAGCTATGCGTGGCATGAACCCTCTGTTTAAGGGAATAAGGGTAGCAGGCAGAGCCTTTACAGTAAAAACGCTGGGCGGCGACTGGGGTAAGGTTGTAAAGGCAATAGATATGGCAGAGGCAGGTGATATTATCGTTGTTGATGCTCAGGCCTCTGAAGCTGCAGTTTGGGGTGAACTCGCAACGAGAAGTGCCATGGCTAAAGGGATTAAAGCTGCGGTTATAGATGGTGCAGTAAGAGACAGTGATGATATTTCAGAGATTGGATTTCCTATATGGGCAAGATATATTTCTCCCAATGCTGGCGAACCTCATGGTCACGGAAAACTTCAGATGCCTGTAGCATGCGCCGGTCAGGTTGTCATGTCAGGTGACATAATAGTTGCCGATGAAGTTGGTGTTGTAGTGGTACCCAGAGAAGAAGCTCAGGATATACTCACAAAGGCACAGGAAGTTGCAGATAAGGAGAAGCGATACAGGAAAGAGATTGCAGAAGGAAGAAGTCTTGCAGAGCTATTTGGATTATAGTTTTCCTCTACTCCTGCACAATTTTTTTCTATAATAGTATTGGAATAGTATTATGCGAATAGTACCCATCTCAAAATTTGCTTCCATGGCTTACTGCAGGAGGCAGATATATTTAACTCTTATTAAAGGTATCAAGCCAGTAAGAAGAGAGATTTTCCATGGTATAGAGCAACATAACCTCTCAGGAAAAAGAGAGGCTAAAATGTCTCCACATACCATAATTAATAAAGCCTCTGAACCGTCCTCCAGTTTGAACTTCCCATTTGAAAGCCTCCTCACCTCCTTTATTTATGACAGCTTTCTATTTATTGGCAAGCCTGACAGGGTGATAAAAAAAGGCAGTAAAATATATGTTGAGGAGGAAAAATATGTCAAACATAGTTATGGGATATTTTTTGAAAGCTGGAAACTACAGCTTCTCGCATACTGCCACAGCCTCTCTGAAGGCGAAACAGTCTTTGAATACGGAAATTTAAGAGAAAGAATAGATTTTCCAGAAGATGAATTTCTTTACTATGTGACTGAGAGAGATTTAGAAACAGGAGAGACAATCAGAGCATATGAACCAAAAAAATATAATTTCGAAGAGCTTGAAGGCAGTCTCAGAGATTTTACAGCGATAATGAGGTCAGATACACCACCTGAAGTATCAAATACATCCAGATGCACTAACTGCTCACTTTCCAGAGCCTGTTACCTGTAGTAGCCCCATTCTTTTTTTGCCCCAAAACTGCTTATTCCAGACTTTATCAACTGAATTTTCAACTCTGTGGCATACTCAACACTTATCTCCTTTCTATCCAGGAGGTATTTTATTATCTCCAGTCCTTCCTCATCCATTGTGCATCTTCTGAGAAAACCTATGGCATCAGGTGAATGTCCCTGAAAGCTATCTATAGCTTTTTCAGCCTCATCAATATTATGCCTCACTCCCTTAACTGGAAGCTTATCTAGCCCTTCAACCTCCCTTGCAAGATTTGGGTACTTCTTTTTAAAATCATCTATATATTCAGTCATTGCATACACCTTGGACTATGCTCCAGAAACTTCACCTAGTAAATTATGGTATCTGGTGTACTCCTTAATAAGAAAATCTTTTTTAACAAGAGTATCTATTTTGTCCCATGGCAGTGGCTCATCTGTACTCCTTTCACCAAGGTAACTATCAAAACTCATTCCAAGTTCTTTGAATGCTCTCTTCCATGAATTTAAATTCTGCTCCATATAAACTCTCTCAAGAACATCGCCAAGTGAATAGTCACCCATTGCTATAATTGTCTGAAGACTGCTGAGCCTGTAGCTTTCACTCTTTACCTCTGCCTTACCCTTAAGCTCCTTCTTGAGCAGTCTGAGCTTCTCTGAATAGCTCTTTCTGTCCACAAAGGGAGCCCACTCCATAGCTGAATGTGGTTTTGGAACAAGCGGATTTACTGACATCTTTATCTTCAGCCCTGTATCAGCCTTTATCTTCTTCACCATCCCTGCAATCTCAAGCATATGTTCTTCTCTCTCATCAGGCATACCAACAATAAAGTACATCTTTATATTCTTCAATCCTGCCTCTGCAGTGTATCTGGCAGCCCTGTAAATATGCTCATCTTTTATAGGCTTATTCATAGCAAACCTCAGAATCCGGCAGCTCTCGGGTGCAATAGTCAGGCTTCTCTGCCCTGTATCTGCAAGGGCTCCAATAAAATCCTTTGTAAGTGCATCCACTCTCATGGAGGGAACAGAAACCTCAACCTTTGATTCAGAAATCATACGGGAAAGCTCATGAATATTGGAATAATCGGTTACACTGGCTCCTAGAAGCACAATTCTCTTTGGTTTATTGAATTTAACCCCCATCTCCAGTATTTCCTTCAGTTTCTCTGGACTCCTTTCCCTTCGTGGTCTGAAGATATAACCTCCCATGCAGAATCTGCAGCCTCTTGAACAGCCTCTTGAAATCTCCATAAGAAAGGCTTCATTGTAAACCGAGGCTTCAGACATTATTTGGGTTACAGGGTAAAAACTATCAAGGTCTTTCAGGTAAACCCTTCTAACCCTGTTTTCAATTTCAGGAAGATAAATACCCCCAACTTCAGAGAGTGCCTCAACTTCCTCTTTTGGACTTTCAAGTTCTCTGAAAATTTCAATGAACTTCAGAATCGATACTTCAGCCTCACCAATATAGAAGGCATCTATAAATTTCTCCAGTGGTGCAGGGTTTACTGTACAGGGCCCACCCACGAGGATAAACTCCTTCCTTTCTTTTCTATTAATTGGAATTCCACATTCTTTTAAAAATTTGAGAATATTTAACGCATCTAGTTCGAATTGCCATGAAAAAACTATCAAGTTGAAGTCCTTAATTTCTGAGCCTGTTTCCAAGCTTCTTGCATAACCAAGAAAAAAACGCTCACAGTATATATCCTCAATTGAATTAAGAAGGTCATAAATAATATGAAGCCCCAGATTTGCCATTCCTTCACTATACTTACTGGGGTACACAAGGGCAACTCTGAATTTACCCAAAGGTTTTTTTATTACAACATTTCTCTCTTTAATCATATAAACCTTTAAGAGTTATATAACATCACTAAAGAGGAAGATACGTCAATCACCACCTATTAAAATTGGTGGTCTCATTGTCCAGATTATCATGAAGCCTGAAGAAAGAATCAAAATTATAATCGAACATTACCCTGAGGTAAGGGATACAGCAGTGAGATGCCTTTCGGGAAAACGCTGGAATGGAAATGCTGTTCTCATGGTTATAGATGCCGCCTTCACTTCAATAGGTGTGAATTATTTTACTCTCGTTGTACCGAAGGTGAGGGAGTTCAGAGAGACATATTTAGAAAAATTCACCGGCTTTGAGGAACTTTCAATGTTATACTATGATGAAGTTGCATGGCTATGGAAAAATAAACGTTCCTGGAAAGTGGTATGCGGAATAGCTTCGAAGCTTTCAGAAATTAAAAAAATAGAGAAAGTTAATGACCTTCAGGCTCTTTCCCTCTGGGCTTCGGGTGTTGAAATTGAGCACTGGGAGAAAGATACTATAGGCAGGCTCAATGGTATTGGTATTAATACTCTGCAGTACCTCAGAATGATGGGAGGCGTGGATACTGCCATGCCTGATAAAATCGTCAGGAGATTTATAGGGAAGGTTGTTGATGACCCTGAAGAAGTTTTTGTTATGGA
>QIGD01000115.1 GCA_003229935.1 Methanobacteriota archaeon
GGATACACCGATTTGATGCCTGTTCGAGGTCTAGCACAAGATACACCTATGACTCAGGAAGCCCACGACTTTAGTCGTGGGTAGTTCACCTCTTATATTTTCACATTATGGGATATAACCCTTGGAGAAAAGTATCACAGGGATGGTGGAATATGAAGCCACGTCTCTTGAAACAGAACCAAGAATAAGCCTGGAAAGTCCAGATTTCCCTTTTGTACCCATAAATATAATGTCTACTTTATTTTTTCTACTAAATTCGATTATTGTTTCGGCAATATTCCTATGGTGTATATCAATTACCTCTGCCTTTATATCCTCTGAGACATTTTTAACAATATTCTCTGCAGATTCGAGAATTACATGATGTTCATAAATCTCTTTTTTTTCAATTTCCTCATCGGAAGTTTTATTCACATAAATTATTATTATCTTTTTAAACCTGTAGATATCTCTTCTCTTTTTTATCTCATAAAGTGATTTAAGGGATTCTGCAGAGCCATCAACTGGAACAAGGCAGGTTTCAAATTTCTTCTTCTCTCTGTTAACAAGCATAACAGGTTTTTCTATTCTGCTCAAAGCTTTTTCCACAACACTGCCCAGCTTTTCCTTAGGGCTGAATACTCTTGAACGCATTACAATAAGGTCATAATCTCTGGATTCCCTACATATAACCTCATCGGGTATACCTTCAAGGAGTTCTGTTTTGATTGAAATCCCGCATCTTCCTGCTACCTTCTGTGCTTCCTCAAGAATCTCCTCTCCCCTCTCCTTAAGATATTCCCTCATACTTTCGGGCTCAGTTAAAAAGCTTCTTTTAATAGGTGTTGTGTCTACTATATGAAGAAAGACAAGGTCAGAGGAAGTGTGACAGGCAAAATGCAGGCTTGTTGGTATAACCGGGTTTCTGTGAGCCAGTTTAAGGGGTACAATTATCTTCATACAAATCACCTAAATTATGAATGTTCTAGCATATAGAATAACTCCAGCTGTTATCACTGTAATAAATGTTACTGGTATTCCATATTTTAAAAACTCTTTGAAGGAAATTGGATATCCCATCTTTTCGCTTATTCCAGCTACAACTACATTTGCTGAAGCGCCAATCAGTGTCCCATTTCCTCCAAGACATGCACCAAGACCAAGTGCCCACCAGAGAGGATTGCCCCCTACCTGGGTTATCTGAGCAGCTATCATAGGGTTAGCACTAATACTCTGAACTACTGGAACCATAGTTGCAGTGAATGGTATATTATCCACTATAGAACTTGCTATAGCTGAAGTGAAGAGAATAACAAACATTGCAACAGCAAGATTACCCCCTGTTATACCAACTGCAGCTCTGGCACCCATATCCAGCAGACCTGCCACATCAAGCCCCTTTACTATTACAAAGAGGCCAACAAAGAATAGAAGAACACTCCACTCAACCTGATTGAGTATATTATCTATATGTTTTGCACTCAAAAGGAGAAGAAGGACTGCTCCAGAAATAGCTACTGTTGCAGGCTCCAAGTTTAACTTTGAGTGAAGGAAAAACAGCACGATTACAAGGAAGAGAACAAATAGAGATTTTTTCAGGAGAGTATAATCTTTAATTTCATCCCATTCATTTATCTGCAAAATCTTTTCTATGTTTTTGGGTTTTTGTGAAAGGTCTTTTCTGAATGCAAATTTTATAAAGACAAGAGTAACCAGTAATGCTACTAATATTGGAGGACCCATATTTATAATAAATTCATTAAAGCTCAGACCTGCGCCGCTGCTGATAATTATATTCGGAGGGTCTCCAATGAGAGTTGATGCTCCTCCAATATTAGATGTGATAACTTCTGCTATAAGAAAGGGAACAGGCTTTAGCTTCAGACTTTTGGTTATGCTTATAGTTATAGGAGCTATGAGCAGAACAGTTGTTACATTATCCAGAAATGCAGAGAGGATAGCTGTTATAATTGAGAAGAGTAGCATTATCTTCCAAGGGTCGCCGTTGGAAACTTTTGCAGCTTTTATTGCAAGAAACTCAAAGACACCTGTTTCCTTCAGTATCCCAACTATAACCATCATTCCGAAGAGAAGACCTATAGTATTCCAGTCCACAGCTTCGGCCATAAAGTGTATTTCGCTGGGGAATTTTTCTTTTGGAATAAGCCCGAAGTATCTGCCAAAGAGCAGTAAAATAGAAGCTCCACCAAGAGCAGCTACAGTTCTATGTACCTTTTCTGTAATTATCAGGACATACGAAACAGCAGCCACCACAATTACAAAGAGCAGTGAAGTTTCCGTTCTTATCACCTCTATAAATAGGATTTACTGGCTGGAATCCCTATAGCAATAAAGTAAGTCCCCTCCTCTGGTAAAATATAAATCAGGCATCCATTACCCTGGCAACAATAAGTTTAGCTGCCTTATTAATTTCCTTCTCAGCATCTTCTCTGAGCTTCTTCACTTTTTCTTCTCCTTCCACTTCCATAATTCTTGCTGCTTTTTCTCCTTCTTTAATTGCCTTGAGGACAAGAGCTGAACCATCTTTTTTTGCTTTGAGCTCTGCATCTCTCTTGATTATCTCAGCTTCCTTTTGGGCATCTCCCAAGAGTTGCTCAGCCTCTTTCTCTGCCTCCTTTATTCTGACTTCAGCTTCTTTCTCTGCTTCTTTTATTGTTGAAATAGCCTCAAATATCATAAACCCACCTCATTAATTTCTAATGTAAAACTCTCCTTTTCTCTTATAGTAGATAAATGCTGGTAGAAGATTATTTAATCTTTTCGTTTAACTGAATAGCTTATCCTCTTTTCCTGCTCTGGCAAAAAGGTCTCCTGCCTGCTCCTCGGCAAACTTCATTACTCTATTCTCATCCAGAGTTCTGAGCTCTCCATCAAGCATGAGAACATCCCCGTTCACTATTGTGGTGGAAACATCACACCCTCTTGCAGAGTAAACCAGATGAGAAACTGGATTGCTGAGAGGCTTCAGATTTGGGTTCTGAAAGTCCACAATAATTATATCAGCTCTCTTGCCTATTTCAAGGGACCCAGTTTCCTTCTCTAGACCAAGAGCTCTGGCAGCATTTATGGTTGCCATCTCCAGAGCGCTGTAGGCTTTGAGAACAGAAGGGTCACCACTGGCAATCTTGTGAAGGAGGGCGGATATCTTGATCTCTTCAAACATATCCAGGTTGTTATTGCTGGCGCAGCCATCAGTTCCCAGAGCCACATTTATACCGTTTTTGATATACTCGGGTACAGGTGCTATGCCAGATGCAAGTTTCATATTACTTACCGGGCTATGGGCAATGCTCACTCCCCGCATTTTTATTAAATCCATCTCAGCTTTGTTTACATGCACTCCATGGGCGGCAAGAACATTCTCGCCAAGAAAGCCAATTTTTTCGAGATATTCAAATGGTCTCAGACCATGGGTATCAAGGGAATTTTTTACCTCCGTCATGGTTTCTGAGACATGTATATGAAGTCCTGTATTATGCTCTTCCGCAAGAACTTTTGCCTGAATAAGAAGCCTCTCTGAACATGTGTAGGGAGAATGTGGCCCAACAAAAACTATAATCTTTGAGTCCCTCTCAATACCATTATATCTTTTGAGTCCTTCTTTAGCCTTTCCCAGAAGCTTTTCGCCCTGCTCTTCTCCAGCTACATCAAGCAATGGAAATGATAACACTCCCCTTATTCCTGCTTCTCCTACACTCTTGGCGACTTCGTCAAGATAATAGTACATGTCATTGAAGGTTGTAGTGCCTGAACGTATCATCTCCAGGCAGCCGAGAAGGGAGCCTGCATACACATCTTTTGCTTCTAGGTGTGCCTCTACAGGCCATATTTCCTGGGTTAGCCATTCCATCAGGGGAAGGTCATCAGCACTTCCTCTGAATAGTGTCATGGCAAGATGAGTATGAGCATTTATAAGACCAGGGAGTACAACCCTGCCCTCTGCAGAAATCTCAAAATCAGCCTCACCCTTTATCTTCTCAGAGATTTCAACAATCCTCCCTCCTTCTATTCCCATGGAAAAGTTTTTTAATATCCTATGTCTATCATCCATTGTTACAAGGATTGCATTTCTGATAATAATATCCATAAACACACCTCGAGGTTTTCTTATGATTAAGTTAGCAGTTCCCAATAAAGGAAGACTCCATGAGCCAGCAATGCAGCTTCTAGCTCAGGCTGGATTTAAACCTATAAACACTGGTGAGCGAAAGCTCTTTGCAAGCACTCTTGATCCCGAAATCATGATTTTATTTCTTCGTGCAAGGGATATTCCTGAATTTGTCAATACCGGTGCCGCAGACCTTGGTGTTACTGGTTATGATATTATCATGGAGAACAATTATGATGTGGAAGTACTTATTGATTTAAATTTCGGTAAAGCAAAACTTGCTGTGGCCGCGCCTCATGGCAAGTACAGGAGTATTAAAGATATCGGAGAAGGGGCAAGGGTAGCAACTGAGTTTTCAAATCTGACAGAGAAATTTTTTGCTTCCATGGGAAAGAAGATAGAGATTTTAAAGGTTTCGGGAGCAACAGAAATTGCTCCCCAGATTGGCGTGGCAGAATTTATTGTCGACCTTGTTGGTACAGGTACAACTCTGAGGATGAATAATCTTGAAGTTCTTGATGTTGTGCTTGAGACCTCTGCTCATTTAATTGGGAATAGAGAATCTATTGAGAAGAACAGGGAGA